>CAXBHA010000057.1:0-9251 GCA_963974955.1 uncultured Yeosuana sp.
ACAAAATTATTATATTTTCAGACTTATGACAAATTACGGACATTCAATATTTTTTAAACTTATTTGTTCCTCATGCATTATAAAACAGATATAGCTTGCCTTCTTATGCTTCAAAAGCTTCTGGGTTGATAGTTGTTTCATCAGATTTAACGGCAACTGCATAAACACAATAACCAGCATATTGTGGAACATATTTTGTTGGGTTTTTGATAAAAGTTGCTAAGTTTTCTTGAGAAGAAAATTTATAGTTGACACCATGAAAATCAGTTGTAAAATATTTATCCTCTTCAATCTAAAGATTCCCCGAGGCTCAGCCGGGGTTTCCGCTTTACCTCTCCTGTGGAGAGGTCGGAACTGCCTTTTTCGGCAGTTCCAGGTGAGGCAAAATATAAAATTTCGGTCCCGATGGCCATCGGGATGAAACCGGCGAAATACCCCTATGGCTTGCGGGGATAGTCAGTTTCAAGAAATTTTTTATTGGCTTTGTTGTTAAAATACGCCACAACAGCATAACCAGTTGGCAATAAATCCTTTTTTGACATTATAACCGATAGATTGGGAAAATGAAGAGGAAATTACCAGAAAAAATATTAGCACAAAATGTTTCATAAATCATATTTAAAAGTAAGTCGTGTATAAGGTAGCAACTTAAAGTTTTATAATTTAAAGTGCCATTAAATTACAACCACGAATATCTGAATGATCAAAACGCCCAATTACTTCAAAGGAACCATTAGTGTGAATGCGCCCCAAATCTTGAGTGGCAATAAATGAGCACGAATTGATATTTGCTAAATCAATAATATTGATACCTCCTGTTTTCCCTGTGGGTTGAATGCTTAAAGCATCTTCAGTGTCACGAGATAAGACCCGCATCCAATTGGGACAATTATAAAGACCCTGACCTGTGGAATAAGCCTGACTTAATAATTCAGTCATCCCATATTCGCTATGAATGGCGTCAACACCAAAACCTGCTTTAAGTTTGTTATGAAGATCTTCGCGTATCAATTCTTTTCTACGTCCTTTCATACCACCAGTTTCCATAATAATGGTATGTTTTAATTGGAATTTATGAGTTTCTATTAAATCCAAGAGCGCAAAAGAGACACCAATAAGCAGTACTTTTTTACCTTGTGAATCTAATTGTATTAATTGGTTTTTTAGTTCATCTAAATTGTTGAGGTAAAAGCCGCTTTCTTGTTGATTGGATTTTGTAATCATAGCATTTACCATATAAATGAGAGAAGAACCTTCTCGCTCTAAATACGATGGCAATAAGGCTAAAACAACATAATCTTCAATAGCACCATAAACATTTTCAAAGCCTTTTGTAAAACTTTTTTTATAAATCTCTAAATTGGTTACATGGTGTTTACTGGTTATGCTTCCAGTAGTTCCAGAACTGGTAAATGTGGTTTGTATGGGTTGTTGGGGGCTTAAAACGTTGTGGGTTTTAAAAAACTGTATGGGTAAAAAAGGAATGTCCTGTATGGTCTTTACATCACTGGGATGAATATATAACAAATCGCAAAACGACCGATACACACGATTATTTTCAAACTGAAATTTAAACATTTGTAAAGACAAATCGTCAAATTCTTTTTTAGTTTGTGTGTTAAAAATAGTCATGGTATCAATCATGAAGCAAAAGTATATAAAATAGAAAAGCGTTACCATTTAGCAACGCTTTTTTAATTATACGGTTTAATAATTTATAAATTATTGACTTTTTGTTTACTTAATCACTAACTTTCTGGTTTCACTAATATTGTTTTCAGTAATTTTCAAAATATAAACGCCAGTATTTAACTGTGAAATATTTAATTCGTTACCTGTCAATATGGTAGTCAAAATTTGCTTTCCCAACACATTGTAAACAGCAACGGTTTTCGTTAAGCTACGTTTTGATGTAATATAAACAAACAGCTTGCCATTACTCACAGGGTTTGGGTATATAGAAAGCCCTTCAATGGCTTGTTGTTGTGGGAGCATATTTCTCGGTTCTGATTGAGAAAACCCACAAAGGGAAATCAAAAACAAACTCGAAAAAATAAAGGTTACAAAGTAGTTTTTTAGCATAGTAGGCTTTTTTATGTGTTAAAGTTAATAAATATCTTCAAAAGTTATACCAAAGTACTGTTAAAAAATAGCGTTTTTAATCGAAAGGTTAAAACATGGTTAGGTGTATGTTACCTTAAGGTTATTTATGGTATTTTTACTGTAAACCTGTGTTATTAATTTTATCTTTACTTATAGAAATAATTTTCCAAACGTATTTTTAATATGAATAAAAAAGAAATAAAAATTCTTTTAGTTGATGATGAGCCAGATATTTTAGAAATTGTTGGGTATAATTTATCTAACGAAGGATATCAAATAATTACTGCTAAAAATGGCGTTGAAGCGGTAAAAAAGGCTAAAAAAGGGCTTCCACATTTAATTATGCTCGATGTCATGATGCCTGAAATGGATGGTATTGAAGCTTGTGAAATTATCAGAAAAAATCCTGATTTAAAGGACACTATAATTACGTTTTTAACGGCAAGAGGGGAAGATTACTCACAAGTTGCTGGGTTTGATGCAGGTGCCGATGATTATATTACAAAGCCTATAAAACCAAAAGTTTTGGTAAGTAAAGTAAAAGCACTTTTAAGACGGTACAATCAACAAGATGTTGAAGATTCTGTTAAAATCGGGAATTTGGTTATTAACCGTGATGAATATAAGATTATTTTAAAAGGAATAGAAATTATTTTGCCAAGAAAAGAATTTGAATTGTTATCTTTATTAGCATCAAAACCTGGAAAAGTATTTAAACGAGATGAAATTCTTGATAAAGTATGGGGGAATGAGGTCATTGTTGGTGGCAGAACTATTGATGTTCATATTAGAAAACTACGTGAAAAATTAGGTGATGATAGTTTTAAAACAGTAAAAGGTGTAGGCTATAAGTTTGTAGATTAATGCGGTTAAAATTCAAGAAAACATATAAGTTTGCGATTAAAACATCGCTGTATATAACTGTATTTATAACACTCTTAATGGGTGTTTTTTTATATGGTTTTTATACAATTAACGGGTTAATTCTTTTAGCGTTCGCAATCTTAGGGTATCTTTTTTCTTTTATCGTTATTCAGTATAGAGTAGAGCGGTTTATCTATAGGCGTGTAAAAAAGATCTATGATGATTTAACACTTTTAGAAAGTACAAACTTAACTCCTGGACCTATAAATACCGATATGGGAACACTTACCCAAGAAATAGATAAGTTTGCAAGAGATAAGAAATTCGAGATAGAAACACTGAGAGTTCGTGAGCAATACAGAAAAGAGTTTTTTGGGAATGTGTCACATGAGTTAAAAACCCCTTTATTTACGGTTCAAGGTTATATTTTAACCCTGCTTGATGGCGCTATGAATGACAGGAAAATACGTCAAAAATATCTTGAAAGAGCTAGTAAAGGTGTTGAACGTTTGGTTTATATTGTGAATGATCTCGATATGATAACCAAATTGGAAATAGGTGATTTAAGTTTAAATATTGAAAGTTTTGATATTATAAAATTGGTTAAAAGTGTTTTTGAAATGTTCGAGATGCGTGCCTATGAAAAAAATATAACACTTACCTTCGACACTAATTATTTAAAACCTATTATGGTTAATGCCGATAAAGAACGAATTCAACAAGTTTTATCAAACCTTATTGTAAATTCTATAAAGTATGGTAGTGAGAAAGGTACAACTGAGGTTGGTATTGAAAACCTTATTAAGAACAAAGTTATTATTCGTGTTACCGATAATGGAATTGGGATTAGAAAAACACATGTGCCAAGATTATTTGAGCGATTTTATAGAATAGACAATAGTGGCTCTAGAAATGAAGGTGGCTCAGGATTAGGGCTTTCAATAGTGAAACACATCATAGAAGCCCACAACGAAAAAATATATATTGAAAGCGAATTTGGTGTTGGTAGTGAATTTTCATTCACCCTCGAAAAGACTGAATAAATCATGAAATGCTGCCTTATGTTCAATCATGTCAAATCCTTTGTAGCTCTTTACTTCCTGAAGTTTTTCTAAAGTAAAATTATGCTGCTTACAATAGGGTGCTATTTGGAAATTTTTCAGACGTTTTGCTAAATATAACTGTTCATCCTGCCCAGGGGTAGGAATAAAAAATGCTTTCTTTTTTAAAATAGCTAAATCCATTATTGTTGTATAACCAGAACGCGATAGTATAATATTACTACATTGAATCGCTTTTTCTAATTCATGACTTTGCATAAAATTATACATAATCACATTGTTTTGCTGTGTAATTTTTTGTGCAGTCCCAACAATACCTTGAATCAAAATCACAGTCCCAGTATAGCCTTTTAATTCCGATAAAATTTTTTCTTCTAACAGGGTTCGTTGAGGTTCGGGACCAGATAATAAAACCATAAGATCATAAAGTGAGGCTGTCTTAAATTTTATAAACCGACTTAAAGGACCTACATATTTTAGCTTGAGTTTGCTGTTTTTAATATGTCCAAGATTCCCACTTAAATAGGGTTGGTTTTCAAAATCTGGGATCCAGCATTCTTGATGTTTTTTTATTGTTTTTCGGTGTAATTTAGTAGTTAACCAAGTGGTTATTCCGCTAAAAACCTGTAGTTGATGTGTTATATAAACGGAAGGAATCTGTGGGTTTGTGCTATAAACACCAAAGCGATTATCAGAAATTATGCCGTTAATATGGTAGGTCTTAATAATGTTTTGAACTGTCTTTTTTTCTTTTTTAACGGCATAAAGTAGTTTTGGAATTGTTTTAAAAAGTTGCCATTTCATTAAAAAGCCATATTTGGGATATTGGATATCATAAGATGGAAGTTCCAAACAAATTAAAGTTGGAAATTCTTTTTTAAGTAAAACCAAGGCCGCTCCATCACTTGCTATAATGGGTTCGTATTGATGTTCAATTAAAGCTTTAATAATAGGCATACAACGCGTTGCATGACCTAAACCCCAATTTAACGGAGCAACTAAAATGCGCTTTTTGAAATCCATATGGTAGAAAACACTGATGTCGTGGTTTGATGCAATTCTAATTTGTGATTTTTCATTCAGAGACTGTTTAAATTTTTAAAAAGAGAGAAATAAATTGCAAAATAATTACATAAAACATTGACTATCAATTGTTTAAGTCGTTTTATATTCGTAACTTGTTGGTGTTAAATCAATTAAGTTATAGAATGAAAAAATACCCAAGCAGCCTTAGCGATAGTCAATGGAATACAATATTAGAGATTTTACAGGACAATAGAAAGCGTCAGCATGATTTGAAAGATATATTTGATGCCATATTCTATCTTTTAAAAACAGGCTGCCAGTGGCGAATGCTACCATTCAATTTCCCAAAATGGGAATTGGTCTATTACTATTTTTCAAAATGGAAGAAAGATGGGACTATTGAACTGCTCAATGAAATCATCAGAGGGAAAATAAGAAAAAAGAAAAACAAGAACGAACAACCCACTGTGGGGATAATTGATAGTCAGAGTGTTAAAACAACAAGAAGCGGAGCCATGGAAAGAGGTTTTGATGGCGGAAAGAAAATCAAAGGTAGAAAGCGGCACATTGTAGTGGATACTTTAGGGCTGCTGTTGCTTGTGGTAGTACATGCTGCCAACAGCCACGATAGCAAGGCTGCTTTCAAAGTGTTGGAGAAACTCAACGAGCAGTTCTACACCATAAAAAAAGTATTTGCAGATGGGGGTTATCGGGGAGAGCTTATTGATATCGTGAAACAAAAATTCAATCTCATATTAGAGGTCGTCTTAAGAACCGATAAAGGAGAACAATTTAAAGTCCTGCCAAAAAGATGGATTGTCGAAAGAACCTTTTCTTTGTTTGAAAGTTACAGAAGGCTGAGCAAAGATTTTGAATATCAAACAGATACAGCAGAAGCTATGGTAAATCTAGCCATGATTAGATTAATGCTTAACAGAATTAAAACTTAAAATTTAAACAGTTTCTTAGATTTATTAATAAAATTAAAGCAAGAAATGAGTGTTATTTTCATTTCCCATAGATTACATTCTTTAAAACATTTCGCTGATAGAATTTATATCATTGTTGTGTGTAATGCGAGAAATCCGTCTTTGAAATTAAATTTGTTTACTAAAAAGGAAACTTTTATCTTTGCAAGAAACAAATATCTGAATGACGGAAAAATTCAAAGTAGAGTTCTTAAAGGAGGTTTTTGATTTTCTCGATGGGCTGGACAAAAAAGCACGTGAAAAAATCCTTTTCAACATTGACAAAGCCAAAGTCAAAACAGACAATACTCTATTCAAAAAACTGAATTCGGATATTTGGGAATTTCGGACTTTGTACAACAAAAAGCAATACCGACTGTTTGCGTTTTGGGACAAAACGGACAACAAAGTAACTGTCGTTATTGCAACTCACGGAATTATCAAAAAAACGCAGAAAACACCAAAGAAAGAGATTGACAAAGCAACCGAATTGATGAATAAGTATTTTAACAGTAAAAACAAGCAGTAATGAAAACATACACACTTGACGAAGCAAAAGATAAATACCTTGGGAAAAAAGGCACAGAGGAAAGGGACGCTTATGAGAATGAATTACGACTTGACTTAATTGGAGAAGCGATAAAACAAGCTCGTAAAGAAAGAAAATTGACCCAAACCCAACTTGGAGAACTGATTGGTGTGAAAAAAGCACAGATTTCCAAAATAGAAAACAATCTGACCGATGCAAGATTTGAGACGATTTTAAAAGTGTTCAGAGCATTGAATGCTAAAATTAATTTTAATGTGGAATTGCTGAACCAGAAAATGAATTTAGCAACCGAATAAAGCACTACACACAACAATGGCTATAAGTAATTGCTTGTTATCGCCTACTTTGGAAATTCCTGCGGAATTTCCAACTTGGTGTGTACTTGTAAAGTTAAGTGCTAACCCACGCAACTACTCATAGCCGAGACCGAAAACGGTAATTCAAATGTTTTTGGAACACACGGTCAATTATTAGAATCCGATAATTTTTATAGTCAATTTTGGAATGATTTATTTTCATTAAAGAGCCACTAAAATTTAGTGGCTCAAATTTTTTTTCAATATTGCAGTAAATTTATTTAACCAACTGCAGCTTTAATACGTTTAACAGCTTCAACGATTTGTTCTTGTGAAGCCGCGTATGATATTCTAATACAATCTGGATTTCCAAACGATTCTCCATCAACAGTAGCCACCAAAGCTTCTTCTAATAAGTACATTGAGAAATCGGAAGCATTATTTATGGTTTTTCCTTTCAAAGTTTTACCAAAAAAATAAGAGATATTTGGGAAGACATAAAAAGCACCTTCTGGAATATTGGTTTTAAATCCTTTTATCTCATTCAGTAAACCTAAAATTAAATCGCGACGGATCTTAAATTCGTCAATCATGTATTGAACACGACTAGGAGACGCATTCAATGCCGTAATTGTTGCTTGTTGTGCAATACAATTAGCACCGCTTGTGATTTGTCCTTGCATTTTATTGCATGCTCTAGCTATCTTTTCAGGCCCACCAATATATCCAATACGCCAACCAGTCATTGCAAAGGCCTTTGAAACGCCATTTACTGTAATGGTTTTGTTGTACATATCATCAAATTGTGCCATACTTGCATGAGCGCCAACATAGTTGATATGCTCGTAAATCTCGTCAGAAACCACATAAATGTTTGGGTAGTTTACCAGTACATCAGCTAAAGCTCTTAATTCAGCTTTGCTATAAATAGAACCACTTGGGTTACAGGGCGAACTAAACCAAATCATTTTAGTTTTGGGCGTAATGGCAGCTTTTAATTGTTGAGGGGTCATCTTAAAATCGGTAGAGATAGTCGTTTTTACTTCAACAGGAACACCGTCATTTAGTTTTATAAGGTCGGCATAACTTACCCAATAAGGGCAAGGTAAAATAACTTCGTCACCGTTGTTTATCATTACAGCCGCTACATTCGCTAATGATTGTTTTGCGCCCGTAGATACAACAATTTGATTAGGTGTGTATGTGAGGTTGTTGTCGCGCTTAAACTTTGTAATAATGGCCTGTTTTAATTCTACATAACCATCAACCGGTGAGTACGAATTATAATTATCATGAATAGCTTGTATCGCTGCGTCTTTAATAAAATCGGGCGTATTAAAGTCTGGTTCCCCTAAACTCAACCCAATAATATCTTTTCCTTCGGTTCTAAGTTCTCTTGCTTTTGCGGCCATCGCCAATGTAGCAGACGTAGCCATGTTTAAAATTCTGTCGGATAGTAATTGCATTTAAAAAATAATGGATAAAAAAAGTTAGACGTGTAATGCAGGTTTCATTCCCATATCGCGTAAGTATCTAAAATGCGCAATAATTGCTTTTCGCGTTGTTTTATATTCATGGTAGGGTAAATTGAATTCTTTAGCCGTATCCTTAACTATTTTGGATATTTTAGTATAATGAATATGGCTAATATGTGGAAAAATATGGTGTTCAACTTGATGATTTAAACCTCCCGTAAACCAATTAACGATATTGTTTTTTGTGCTAAAATTGATGGTAGTGTTAAGTTGATGTATGGCCCAGGTATTTTTCATGGCACCGTCTTTTGTAGGCTGTGGCATGTCTGCTTCTTCCATAACGTGAGCTAACTGAAAAACGACGCTTAATATTAATCCAGCGGTATAGTGCATCACAAAAAAGCCTATTAAAATTTTCCACCAAGCGATATCTAAAAACAGCATAGGAATTACAATCCAAACGGCTATATAAATAACTTTAGAGACGACTAGTTTGCTCCAATTCCAAACAGGGTTCGGGAATTTACCATAAGACAATTTACGTGTCATATAACGTTTCATCTGCATAAAATCAGTCGTAATGGCCCAATTTATGGTTAATAAGCCATACAGTAAAACTGAGTAATACTGTTGAAATTTATGATACCATTTCCATTCAGAATGTTCCGTAAATCTCATAATCCGTCCTGCATCCAAATCTTCATCATGCCCGTGAATATTAGTATAGGTATGATGTAAAACATTATGTTGCACTTGCCAATTATAGACGTTACCCGCTAGAA
Organism: uncultured Yeosuana sp.; assembly: GCA_963974955.1. GTDB lineage: Bacteria > Bacteroidota > Bacteroidia > Flavobacteriales > Flavobacteriaceae > Yeosuana. The sequence continues at coordinate 9,126 of CAXBHA010000057.1, forward strand.
TATAGATACTGCTTCCCATTAGTCTATTAACCCACTCCTTGTTTGAGAAAGATCCATGATTCCCATCATGCATCACATTCATGCCTACGCCGGCCATTCCAATTCCCATGATAATGGTCAAAAGAA
>CAXBHA010000058.1:0-9245 GCA_963974955.1 uncultured Yeosuana sp.
TGAATGTTTCATTTTAAGGATTATTCTTTTGAATGTCCGTAATTTGTCATAAGTCTGAAAATATAATGATTCTGTCATTCCGACAAAGGAGGAATCTCATTGGTTTTCAATAGATTCTTCATTTCGTTTCACTCCATTCTGAATGACAAAAATGGTATTATGAATGAATACGGACATTCAATAAAATATCAACTTTAATCGTTCATCACTTGTTATTTGATTGTTTTATTTATTAAAAATTAACATTTGTAGACATCTAATGTAATTGAATAAGCGTATTTATTAGAGTTTAAATAAAATCATTGTTTTAAAAATTTAACATTTTAATCCTGAGTAAATTAAATACTTTTACTCAAAATTTTTACGTGTATATTACTATGGGAACAAAGCCCTTTTTTTTAGTTTTATTATTTGCCTTTAATTTTATGTTTTACAGCCAAACTGGATTACCCATTAAAATTGATAACGCAAAAATTAAACCTTTATCCTCCTTACACAATAGTTCTTTGCAAAAAAATTTAGAAAATGAATTGAAAGCCAATCCTAAATGGAAAAAGCTTATTGCACAGAAAAAAATGGCTGTTGGAATTGTTGATTTAAGTAATCCAAACCAAGTTAAATATGCAAATATTAATGGTAACCATATGATGTATGCCGCAAGTTTGCCTAAAATTGCCATCTTGCTAGCCGCTATGGATGCTATTGATAAGGGGGAACTTAAAGAAACACCCGAAATTAAAAAAGACATGAAATTAATGATAAGTAAATCTGACAATCATGCGGCTACAAGAATGATAGACAGATTGGGGTATCAAAAAATTGAAGATGTTATGACAGACCCGAAATACATGTTTTACGATAAAAAAAACGGTGGAGGACTATGGGTTGGAAAGCGCTATGGCGGCGGCGGCGGGACGAATAGAGAACCTCTTAAACATTTAAGTCATGCCGCTTCGGTAAATCAAGTTTGTAGATATTACTATTTATTGGCCAACGGCAAACTGGTTAATTACGAACGTTCTAAGGAAATGCTTGACATTATGGGCAATCCTGGATTACATCATAAATTTGTTAGTGTCCTTGACAAAATAGCCCCTAATGCACAATTGTTTCGTAAATCTGGCTCTTGGCAAACGTATCATTCAGACTCCATTTTGGTTTGGGGAAGAGACCCTGAGAGACGCTACATTTTAGTCGCCTTAATTGATGACGCAGGGGGCGAGCAGATAATTAGAAATTTGGTGAACCCAATAGAAAAGGTTATTAAAAAATCGAAAGTTAAAAACTCAAAAGCATAATTCATATAAGATGTATGTTGGTAAAAACTATTAAAAAAATATTTGATATCAGAGAAGGAGAATTTAAAATTTCCTTTTTAATGCAAGCGTACATTTTTTTGATTATTACCACATTACTTATTGTAAAACCAACTGTTAACGCTTTATTTCTCTCCCATTTAGGAGTTGAGAGCCTTCCTTTTGCTTTCTTAATAGTTGCAGTAACCGCAATTATCAGTTCTTTTTTTTATTATAGGGCTCTTTCAAAATATTCATTGCATAAAATTATTGAAATGACGCTTATCATTTCTGTAATTCTACTTATTGGATTGGGAATAATTTTAAACTTTAACATTATTAATATCTGGTTACTCTACTTCTTTTATGTTTGGGTTTCCATTTATGCCGTTTTATCTGCTTCTCAATTTTGGGTGTTAGCTAATTTGGTTTTTAACGTTAGGGAAGCTAAACGAGTATTCGGGTTTATTGGTTCTGGAGCCATTTTAGGTGGAATTTTTGGGGGCTATTTAACATCGCTGCTTGCACCTTGGATAGGTATTGAAAATTTAATTTTTGTTGCCGCTTTTGTTTTGGTTGTTTGCATTCCATTACTTGGAAAAATATGGAAAACCCGTGTACAAAAACTTAATACGTTTAAACAAAAGAAGAGAACCATTAATACGGCCGATAAACCAATTACACTTATTAAAAATTCGCGACATCTTACCTATATCGCTGGAATTGTTGCTATTAGTGTACTTGTTGCAAAATTGGTTGATTATTTATTTAGTGATTTTGCATCTGCTTCCATAAAGGACCCAGATGATTTAGCCTCTTTTTTCGCTTTTTGGTTTTCCACATTTAATTTAGTGTCCTTGGCCATTCAACTTTTCGTGACTCGAAAAATTGTTGGTATTTGGGGAGTAGGTTTTTCATTAATTTTATTGCCTATTGGCATTTTAATAGGAAGTGCTGTATTTTTTGTGTTTCCAGAATTGGCAATAGTTATTATTATTAAAGCCATTGATGGCACAATGAAACAATCCATTCATAAAAGTGCCATTGAATTATTGTCACTACCATTACCTTTTGATTTAAAAAACAAAACCAAATCATTTATTGATGTTGTCGTAGATAGTATTGCTACAGGCATTGCAGGTTTTATACTTATTTTTGTTGTAAAAGGCTTAGAACTCAGTTCCACGTATATTTCAGTAATTATCATTTTACTTGTTGGCGTTTGGGTGTATTTTGTTTACAAAGTAAGAATAGAATATTTTAAAACCTTTAGAGATAATTTAGCACTCATCACCGAAAAAAATGAAAGGCATAAAAAACCGATTCCTTCAAATTCCTCAGTATTGAAAGGAATGAAAACTGTTTTTGAAAAGGGAACAGAGTCTCAAATTTTATTTATGCTTAAAAAGCTACAAGAAATTAATGATAAGCGATTTGTTAATGATGTTCAAAAATTATTATCACATCCTTCCGATAAGGTAAAAACAGCTGCTATTCAAAATATGTATTTTTTGAAATCTGATTTTTTAGTGTCTGAAGTCCCTGAATTATTAAAGTCGGATAATGATGAGCTCTTATTGGCTACTCTAGAATATATTTTATTGCATGAGACGAACGACAATGGTTTGGTTTATAAAAAATATTTGGACCATGTAAACCAACAAATTTCAAATGCTGCCTTATTATGTTTGGCCCGTGAGGCCAAGGATAATTATATGCTTAAACAAACGCATCAGTTAAAGGAACGAATTGCAGATAAGATAAAATGGATAAAAAATCATCCTGATAATATTTCTACCTTAAAAATGCTTTTAAGAACCATAGGGAACGCCAATTTAATGGAATACCATCCTTTTATACAATTACATTTAAAGAGTGAGAATAAAGACCTTGTTGCCACAGCCATTATGGCGTCTGGTTTAACGATGCATTCACAATTTATTTCACCTTTATTGTCTTTTTTACCAAACAAAGTATATCGCGAAACAACTTTAGAAGCTTTAAATAATTTCGGTGTACAATTACTCCCAACACTCGTGATTGTTGTTAAAGAACGAAAGGAATCTATCATAATTTGTCGATTTATTCCCATGGTTATTGAGACATTCAACTCACAAGAGGCGGTACATGGTCTATTTCAATTATTGCATGATAGGGATTTAAGTGTTCGGTTAGAAGTCATTCGATCATTAAGCAACCTAAAAAGAAAATCCCCGCGTTTAAAATACAATCAAATGAAGGTGGTAAAAACGATTTATGACGAATGTAATTTATATCATCAAACGCTTTCAGCAATGCATACAGAGATTATTCAACAGTATCGTAACCGAAAAAAAACCAAAGTATTGGTTAGCAATGAAGAACGGGATGCAAGAGCGGGATTATTGGATTTACTGGAACGCCGATTGGAATCTGGTTTAGAGCGTATTTTTAAATTACTTGGTTTGAAATATAAACAAGAAGATGTGGATATTGCATATACAGGACTTATGAGTGAAAAACTAGAAGCACAATCGAATGCGATTGAATTTTTAGATAATTTACTTACTGGTGATTTAAAGCGGACCCTTATACCGATAATTGAAAATACTGTTTTAGACATCAATTCAGAAGAAGTGATTCAAAAAATACAACAAAAAATTCTTACTGAAATAGAATGTTTTCAATTATTACTCGAAGCGAATGATTTGAAATTAAAGCTTGCCGTTTTGTACTTGATTAAAATTCAAAAGGAAGCAAAACATATTCCATTAGTTACAAAATACATTAATCACGAAGACGAAAAACTTAAAAATTTCGCTCGAGAAACCTTAAGTGTTTTAGAATCTAGTAACGCGTATTCTGAATAATTTTATCGATGCTTGCCGCTAGCATCATATGATCGGTAGCTGAGTTTTTTCTTAAAACATTAGTCATTAAAACAACCATATAGGTGCAATTGTTAGGATGCTCGACTATGGCTACCGAATTCATGAAGTTCGAAACATTACCCATATATTTTCCACAGGCTTCGCCTTTACTTCTATCGCATTTATATAAACTTCCAGATTTAAAATAAACCGCAGCATCTTTTAATGCTGGAGATTGGGCGTACCGAATTCTTCTATCGGTCATATACATTAATCGTTTCATTTCAAGACTCGATTGTTCGTCTACAACCTTTCCTTGTTCCAATTGAACCAAAAATTTCATTAAGCCTATTGGAGTCCCAATACTTCCTCCTTTATCACTTACATACGTGTTGGCCCCTTTAGTGAAAAAACTTCCTAAACGCCATTCATCAGAAGTTATTCCTAAATCCCTTAATGGTAAATTAACCACATCATTTGATACATCTGTTAATTCCTTTCTTGGTGTATTTTTAAAATAAGCATCTGCTTCCTCTTGGGTTAAATTAGGGTATGCCTTGCCAAAAGCCTGCATCAATAAAACCTCACGCCATAAAATACTGGCGGCGCCATTATTACTCACCGAAAGCATATGGTCTGCCCATTCAAAAAGCGTAAATACATCACTTGCAATAACCTGACGTTTTATCAATTTTTTGGTTTCAATATTATAAATAGGAATGGTATGTTCGTCCGTTAAACCCCAAACTCCCGATTTAACCGATTTATTTCTTAACAGATTTAATCGGTCTTCAAAATTATCAGGATAAATTTTTGCCAATTGGGTGAACAACCCTGCGAGAACGGCCAATTTACCAACACTTCCTGGTTGATAGCCCGCAGTTTCATTTCGTTTTGCAAATCGAACATGATTAACATCAGACATATCTAAAACAGTTAAGGAATAGCTTTTATCCAATCCTTTAAATAATGCATTGATATCCTTTTGAAAATCATCATCAACTTTTAAATAACATTCAACACTATCATCTTGTTTGGATATTAAATTCAGTTTTATATCCAGATAGGATTTCATTGCGCCTGCAGGCAGTTTGGACATCTCTTTGATTTCACCACTTTTTATTAGTTCCAGTCGTTTTAAGCGCTTTATTCCAGTATGGTCGTACCCATCAATTGGGTAATAATTAATAGCTGTAAATGCAAAACTTGCAAAAACCAGAAAAAGCAATAGGATTGATTTCTTCATTTATATATTATATTTTTTGTGATAATTTTATTTCTTTGTTTTTATCAATAACTGGAGTTATTGATTGTAAATATCCTGAGCTTAACGCCTTTTTATTTTCTACAAATGGCCTAATTTGAAACAACCACAATTTATTGTCTTTAAATCCTAACTCAACATCATAGGCTCCTTTATAATCCAAATGGGTTTCTTTGGGTAATGTTTGTCGTATGGTTTTGGCAAAGGACCTAATGTCGTTTATGTTCTGGTTATTTAAAATGGGGCGTTCAAAACTGGCACTATGCTTTAATGTCCCTCCAGTTTCAGGTAATCGGTTAAAGTTCATTTCTCTTGCAGGTGCTAAAAACCGTGTTCCACCCTCATTATAAACTAAATAGGTTTCGGCAGATTGTCCATCAACGGCTCCACCAGCACCCCTACTAAAAGCAATAGTTAAATCGTTGTCATTACCATTAACAATACCTTTTGTTATTAATACGCCTGAATAATCTACATCGACGCTAGGAATTACTAAAATAGATGGGAAGACATTCTCTGGATTTAACAAGTATTTTTGTCTCCATTTAAAACTACGTTCTGTATACGGTGATGCCCAAACTTCTTTAATCCCGTCTATAATTTTGTTTTTGTCGGCCACGTTAAAAAGCGTTAAGTTTAAACCTGCACCAGTAAAATCCTTAAGGTCTTCCATATTGGTGTCACTCCTTAAAAACACTGGGATAGTGCCTATTTCCCTTCCAAGGACATTTTTAAACCCATTTTCCAATTGAGCAAGAAATTCTGGTTTTAAAGCCATGTTTTTTATGGCTTCACGAAGAATTTCCAATTGATTTAACTGATAATTTTCAACATCCGATTCTGTAACATTCTCACTCCTCATTTTCTCTGCTTGTTGAAACATAGCATTTAAAAATTCCCAATACGATTCCTTTTGATCTGGCATAGGCTGGCCCATGTGATTTCTAAAAATTCCAAAAGGAATCACCAATCCTTCAACGACTTTATCAGGAAACATTTTTTTAAGCTGTCCTAAATTAGCTGCTTTAGGCCCGCAGAGTTTACCAGAATCAGTAGCGTCAACCTCTCTTAAATTAAGAACTTTATTTACATCTAATCGAATATTCTTTATAGGAACTTCTATTTTATCCGTTTTACGCTCAGTTTTAGCAAAAAGAGCACGCTCTTCATCGGTCATCTGATTTTCGAGTTTAAGAATAATATTTCCTTTGTTCGAAACTGCATAAAATATTTTTTGCCCGTTGTACTTTTTTAAGTTTTGAAGATTATCATCGGACAATGCTGCATTTGGAATTCCTAAATTTCTAGCCAATAATTGCACGTGGGACACCATATTCCCTTCTGAAACCGTAGCAATCCCAGCGATTGGTTTTAAGTCTGACGGAGGCCTTTGAAAAATATATATTTTATCCGAAGACACGTCGACACCATCTGGAGATCCACTTACAACAACCAATTCTCCAAAGGCATACCCGGGATTAAGACCTCTAAATCCACTTTGATTTGGAATGTCTAATACTTTATTGGTTAATGCCGATTCTTTAGCAATAAAATCCCCTAAATATCCAACCGCTTCCCCTAAATACAAGGAGACGGATCCTCTAATTCTATCATCTATAAATCCATAGGTCTTAGGTTCAAAAGCCGCATACTCATTAACAATACTCTGATAATTTGATTTCACCATGGAGGAGCTCCATTCTACCAAACTACGCGCATTTTCAAGAACAGACGTTAATTCACCTAAGGAAATATTTTCTTCACCTTTCAAAGGTGTTTTTAGGTTAATTTGGTCCCATTCTGATAGTTCTATATAACCAGATCCAGCTGTTGCCAACCCTAAATAACAAATTTTTGATAACATGTCTTGCAAATCTTTAGGTTGCCATTGTGGTGCTTCTTTAAAAACAATTTCTTCTAATTTTAAAGATATTTCCAATAATTGCAAGCGAGCCATAGGTCGTTTCTCGGTAAGTGTAGCTTCTCGTACACTTAACAATAATTCAGATGTTTCCGGAATTAGAATAGCAGCTGAAGTCTCATTTGATTCCATCTTTATAAAATCTCCAATTTTAAGTCCGATTGGGGTATCCTTAATTAAACCTCTATTTTTTAAAAGACCTGCAATATCAGTCGTTCTATAAAATTTAGTCATGGTTTTAATTAATTGCTCAAACTTATCGGAAAGGTCCGTTGTGAGTTTTGAACCGTTTTTTTCTTTAAATATCCTTGTCTTTTCTATATCTCCGAACTCTGGTTGACTATGTATTTTAACGCGCAAATCCATAAAACCGGGAAATATATCAGAGATTACTTTTGATTGACTTCTAATTTGTTGTGATATATTATCATCACCGTTATGAGGGATGTCTTTTAGTGATTGTCGTATTAAAAAATAATGTTTTTCAAGGTTTTGATCATCTGCTAAAAGCCATTTATAGAATTCCATACCCCAAGTTTCTTCATCTTCAGATTGAACCGCACCTCTATAAAATTGTCCTTTTTGATTAATCCATCCATCATCAATAGACCGCAAATATTTATCCAATTGGTATTGTTTTAAACGAGAATGATTATTTTCAGAATCCCAGAATTCGTCATGCTTCGTATAAGCCAATATCTGACCAAGATAGATATGGTTTGATTTCCCCAATGCTATCACCTCATCTTTATATCTGGCATGTTGCACCCCTGGTCCAATATTATCTGGACAAGGATCCTTTGGCTGTCTTAGGCTACCATCGGTACAGAACCATCGGATATCTTTATAGGGGCCACGAATACTATTTTTATATAACGCTATCTGTTTTGAAATTTCTTCATTACTTATCTTTTGCGGATAACTATTTATACTTGTTAAAATAAAGACCGATAGAACGACTACTATTTTTTTCATGGACTTTTATGTTTGTTTTCAGGATTGTGCCTTATAAGATTTTTGATCTAGGATTATTGAAGTTTTTGATGGTTTTTTGGGGTAAATTTTATTCGAAAAGGGTATTTCATAACGTGTTATAATATAATGAATTCTTCATCAAAAATAAAATCTATTTGATTAAATCCAATTAGGGACATTTTTTTTGATTAGTATATTGTGTTATATTTTAAGATATCCTAACTTTTAAAAATCTTGGAATTAAACATAAACGTATTTTGCCACCTCTCAAAACGTTTGTCAAATTTAGTTGAAAAAATCAGGTATTGGCATTTTTCAATGCTTTCCGGAGTTCGTGAAATTTCTTCGAAATTGTTATTTCTGAATAAAAATTCGGCATCCTCAACGATAAACAGTTGCAACTTATTCAAATTAATTCCATTCAAATAAAAGATTTTATTGAGTCGTTTTGGTGTTGCTATAACAATGTCGGATCCAAGATAAAGTTCTTCCCGTTGTAGTTCTATATTATGCTCGTCATAAGCACAATATAATCGTAAATCGGTCCCTTTTGTAAACATCATAAACTCAGATTCCAACTCTAAAGCAGCCTGTTTGTCTTTAACAAAGATCAAGGCTCTTGGGGCGTCTTCCTTAGCTTCTCCGTTTAGTTTTTGTATCACACTTAAAATGATACTTGTTGTTTTTCCGGAACCTACAGGTGCAATGCAAAACAGACTCATCCCACCTTTAATTTTTGACAATATTAGTTTTTGAAGTGGTAAGGGTGATTCAATACCCTTGGATTTTAAAGCCTCTTGAAGTGTTGGAATATATTTATTAAATGGCATACTTATCTTTTTCTGCCACCAAAGATACTCTTTTAAACCGTGATATATTTTAAAACAAAAGAGGCTGTCTGAAAAGTGTTTTGATTGTCATTTTGAGCGTAGTCGAAAAAT
>CAXBHA010000059.1:0-9208 GCA_963974955.1 uncultured Yeosuana sp.
AATGGAAAAGAAGATCCTGGAAATAGAATTGTACAGGAGGCAATCTTAAAACATAATAAAGGAAGTATTATAACCCTTATGTGGCATGTAGGGCAGCCAAAAGATGATTCTCCGTTTAGTTGGAGAGAAAGTGTTCAAGGTAAAATCAGTGATCAGGATTGGAAAGATTTGTTGACCCCTGGAACCAGTTTATATCAAAAATGGATTATCCAAGTAGATCAAATAGCGGTTCATCTGAAAAAATTACAAGAGAATAAGATTCCTGTTTTATGGAGGCCGTATCATGAAATGAACGGTGTTTGGTTTTGGTGGGGGAATAAAAAGGGACAAGATGGATTTGTAAAACTTTGGAAACAATTATATGACCGCTTGGTAAAACATCATCAGTTAAACAATTTAATTTGGGTATGGAATGCAAATGGTCCTAGAGATATTCCAGGAGATGAAGCCTATGATTATGAAGACTTTTTTCCAGGAATGGAATATGTTGATATTTTGGCCACCGATGTATATCATGGAGATTACGAACAGAAAGATTATAATCAATTAGTTAACCTAGCTAAAGGAAAACCTATAGCACTAGGTGAGGTAGGTCAATTGCCTAAACCAATAATTTTAGAATCTCAACCAAAATGGTCATGGTTCATGGTGTGGTCTAATTGGATTGAAACAGCAAATTCTCCAGAAAGGGTCAACGAAATTTATAAATATGAAAAAACAATTACAAAAGATGAAATACAGTTTCCCAACTAGCCTTATTCAATATTGCTACATACTATTTCTTGGTGTTTTAATTCCCTTTTTTAGCTTCAGCCAAACTGAGTTTACAACTTGGGGGAATATCACTGGCATACGTATAGACAATCAATTAATGGAATTCAAATCAAGTTTAGTTCTTGTAGATAAGAATGCCGATGAAAGAATTACAAGAAAAGAAGGCCAACAAATCAATTTCAGAAGAATAGATGATAAAAAGGTGTTCTCATATGTAATGGACAGTATTCATTGGAAAAAAACCCTATACACCGATAACGATGGGTCAACTGTTGTGGATATTGATTTTACTTCAAGAAACGACACTTTAATTAACGGTGCGTATTTCAAAATTGAACTACCAGCTGCATTTGATATGGACACCAAGTTCAATATTAGTAACCCATCAACCATTTATTTAAAGGATATAAACAACCCCTTTAAGGGAGCAGATTTTAAATCGCCTACGACTGCTATAAAAGTTATGTCAGCTACTAGAGAGCTGAACGTTACATTAGAAAAGATGGCCGATGTTAGTATACGTGCTGGGGATTCCATTAATCCTAATATTGAAATTAATTTCAGATTGGCCGGCGGACAGATTACAAGTGATTCTATTTATAATAATAAGTTTACGATAAATGCATCAGGAGAAATTGATAGAAGCCCAATAGAGCTGACATTGTTTCCTGATCAACAGGGAGAAAAATTTGATGGAATTGGAGGCAATTTTAGGTTGCAAAACCCTAATATGGACCCACAAGTAATAGATTATAGTCTTAAAAATCTAAGAGTCACTTGGTCTAGGATTGAGATGCCATGGCATTTATGGCAACCTGAGCTTTCAAAGAACCCGATTGAAGAAGCTAATAAAGGTAATTTACACCCTAAAGTAAAGGCTGCGATGGAAATGGCCAAGCGTTTAGATAAAATGGGTATACCTGTAATACTAGCAGCATGGTTTCCGCCTGATTGGGCAATTATTGGCGAAAGGTCTAGAGGTGAAAATCTTGATGGCACTCGTGGAAATGTATTGGATCAAAGTAAAAAATCAGCTATTTATAAATCTATCACAGATTATATAAAATATTTGAAAGATGAATATGGTGTAGAAACAGTTATGTTTTCTTTTAATGAGTCAGATTTAGGGATAGATGTTCGCCAAACTGCAGAAGAACATAACCTATTAATAAAAGAGTTAGGAAGATATTTTAAATCTCAAGGGATTGATACTAAATTTTTATTAGGCGATACCGCTGATGCAAATGGTTGGGAATTTACCACAATAGCATCCTTAGACCCTGAAACTAGACCCTATATTGGTGGAGTATCCTTTCATTCATGGCGTGGATGGACCGATGAAAACTTAATAAAATGGTCTGATATTGCAAAACGTGTAGAACTTCCACTTTTTGTAGGTGAAGGTAGCATTGACGCTGGGGCATGGCGCTATCCTCAAATTTTTGAAGAATCAACGTATGCCTTAGACGAAATAGATGTTTACCTTAAAATTTTAAATATAGCTCAACCACTGACAATCCTTCAGTGGCAATTAACGGCAGATTATTCTCCAATGTCAGGAGGAGGAATTTTCGGGAATGATACTGAAGAACTCTATCCTACTCAAAGATTTTATAACCTTGAGCAATTAGGTAGCACTCCTAAAGGGGTGTATGCAATACCAATTATATGTAGTGAAGATTTGGTCACTTCAGCAGCTTTTTTAAGCTCAAATAAAAACAAAATAGCCATTCATCTAGTAAATAAAGGCGCTACTCGAAACGCTACTATTACTGGAATTCCTAAACGTATAAATGAATTAAAAATTTATATTACTAACAAAGAAAAATCTTTTGAAAGCTATAAAACTGTTCCCGTACGTAACGGAATTGTTTCTATAGAATTAGAAGGTGCAAGTTTTATATCGTTAATGAGCAAGTAACAAAAATACTCGTTTCAAAAAATTAATAGTTAGCCCAAAATTAGCAGCCCTAGTTTTGGGTTTTTTATGTTCTACTGAGAATAATTTTTAGTTAACTATCCTAGAAAAATATTTTAATAGTTTTAAAAATTTATAATCTAAATTTAATAGAGTCCCTTATTTCCTTCAATCAAATCAATAATTGCCGCTACTGAATTATTGGAATACAATTTATCCTCTGGAGTATTTTCACAATAATCAATTAAAATTTCAATCGTTGAGGTTGCCACATGCATACGTGTATCTGAAGATGCGTAGTAAATGAATATCTTGCCGTTTGGGTCGGCAATCCAACCATTACAGAAAAGTACATTTCCAACATCTCCAATAATTTCTTGATCATTTGGGGCTAATAAATAACCGCCGGGTTGATAAATAACTTTCGTAATATCGTCCAATGCAGTCATAAACATATAGAGCACATAGCGAAGACCTGCAGCTGTATTTCTTACGCCATGGGCCAAATGTAACCACCCTTTATTGGTTTTTATCGGTGAAGGTCCTTGACCATTCTTTAGCTCATAAACAGTATGGTATTTTTTATTATTAATGATGACCTCATTTTTTACTTTAGGATTTGTCATGTCATCTACATACCCAAGGCCTATTCCTCCTCCTGATCCAGTAAGAATAAAACCGTCTTGTGGTCTGGTATATAAGGCATATTTTCCGTTGATAAATTCTGGATGTAGTGTAACATTGCGTTGTTGTTTTGCTGTAGAAATAAGATCTGGTAAGCGCTCCCAAGAAATTAAATCTTTAGACCTTATAATGCCTGCATTGTCAATTGCCTCAGATGAATCGGTGACCGGTGCACTTGTGTCCTTTCTTTCTGTGCAAAATATTCCATATATATAGCCGTCTTCATGTTTAACCAACCGCATATCATACACATTTACATCGGGTTCATCATTCTGAGGAAGCAAAAGAGGCTTTTTCCAAAATTTAAAGGAATCTATGCCGTTAGAGCTTTCTGCAAAAGCAAAATAAGATTTTCTATCCGCTCCTTCAACCCTAACTGCAAGTACGTATTTTCCATTCCATTTTATTGCACCAGCATTAAAAGCGGCATTAACCCCAATTCTTTCTAACACATATGGATTGGAAAGAGGGTTTAAATCATAACGCCAAGGAATTGGAACATGTTCAGAAGTTATTACAGGATATTTAAATCTATGATATATACCATTCGATTTAGTTTCAATTATGTTTTTTCTATCTATCAATTGATCATATTCTGTAAACAACTTTTGAAATTCAACCGGGGTGTTCGTTGGAATTTTATTATTAGTCATGATTAAAAGTTTACCTAATTTTCGCTTTTATCTTATTTTCTTGATGTCTTTCAAAAACAATACATGAGGGAGTTTTTTGAAGTTTGCGAAATCTGCGCTACTTGTAGCACCAGAAAAAGGAACGAAATAATGATTTGGCCACGCATTACGCCAAAATAAAGCCCAAGAAATATCATATCCAGAAATATTTTTGTCCAAAATATGTGTCCACCAATTATCGATGTTTATTTTATTCAACCCAGCTTCAGTTAAGGCAAAGGGTTTGTTTTTTTCTTTTGAAATTTCACTTAATATATTTAGGTCTGTTTGAAGCGCAATAACAAAATCGTCAACGGTTCCATGTTGATATATATCTACACCCAAAATATCAACATATTTATCGCCAGGATAATATTTCAAATACTCATCTTTAGTTTGAAAAGTGTTTACTGAATACGCATATAGCAAATTGTGAACGTTATATTCATTTGAAAGAATATCAATCGTTTCTTTCCATAGTTGCTGGTATTCCTCAGTACTACAATTACCTTCACCCCACCAAAACCAAGAACCATTCATTTCATGATATGGTCTAAAAATGACAGGTATAGCGTTTCCTCTTTTATCTTTAAGGTCATTTAGAAAATCAGCAACCCTAAACAACCATCCTCTATATTTTGTGTGGAAGGCCCCTCCTTTAAGAACGTACTTAACGACTTGTGTGGTATCCCAAGCACTTTTTTTTGATAATGGATTATCAGGATGCCAACTTATAGTAATAATTCCTTTTTTTTTATAGGCTTTACGTATAAGCTTTTTCATTAAAACAAAGTTAACAGTGTCCAAATTCTGAATATCGCCCAACTCGATATGGCCAATTTCAAAGCCATATACAGCTGGAAAATCGCCTGAAACTTCATTTACATCACTTCTGTATTCTTTACCATCATTTTTCCATCCAATACCATATGAAGTAGCATCTTGGTGGCCAAATGCATAGCCGAAATCTTTAATATTTTGTATTTTTTGAAACAGGTTTCTAGTTTCAATTGTCGCATTAGTATCTACTACTTCAGTTAATTTAATTACATTTTTATAAGATTTACACGAATGCATTGCAAAAATGATAAAAACGCCTGAGGCTCCAATAAATTTCTTTAGCATATTTATTTGAATTAAGTAAATACTAATATTCACGCTAAACATTTTCAATAATGAATATTAGCATATGGGTCTGATAAAGGAATACAAATATATAGGAACGTCAAACTTATTTTTGATACTTTTTAATCAATCTCTTGCACAATTAATAAGGTATTTGAATTTGTTCTATATGAGTATTACGGATTATAAATTTTAGATTTTATGTATTATTATTATTATTCAGAATTATTCTAGTTTAATGAATTGTAACTCATCATTATTTTTTGATGCAATAAGGAAATCAGAATTTCCAATACGTATTTCACCTATATCTTTTATATCACCAGTTAAAAATAAGCCACTCTGCTGATTCAGTACAGGATAGAAATTACCATTCCCGTCACCTTTTAAATAAGACCCTATTGAGGCATCGTTTCTGGGAGTTTCAACCTCAGAAGAAAAAAGATTTCCACCAAGTAGTATGTCTTTGTTTCCATCTCGATTGAAATCTTTAACAATAATTTTATTGACAGAAGAAAATTGGGCTTCGTTTGAAAGTTTATATATTTTGAACTTTCCATTTCCTAAATTTTCTATATAACTTGTTGCAAAAGTTTTTGCCTCATAATGAATTTCTGCAGAATCTAATTCTTCTTTACCGTACACGTCAACTAGATTAGCCGAAGCGAAAGAATTATAATCCTCGAACTTTTTACTTATTGAAGGTATTTGCTGTGAAGAGCATGATCTGCCACGTAACGGAAATAATGTGCCAAAATTATAATAGCTCAACACAATGTCTTTTTTACCATTTTTATCAAAATCATCTGCAAATACTTCGAAGGGGTTTTGCTCGGTAGCTTGATATTTGTAGTTCAGGCCAAGGTTGCCAGCGACAAAATCTATATCGCCATCACCATCAAAATCATCAGAAGTAATACTAAACCACCATCCTTCGGTATTATCCATTCCAGTATTCTCAGTGACGTTAAGAAAACCTTTAGAGGTGTTTGAGAAAAATTGAATAGACATCCATTCCCCCACCAATACCAAATCTTTTGTTCCGTTGTTGTCAAAGTCTGTCCAAACCGCATCGGTTACCATTCCTATTTTCTCAAAATCGGGCGCAAGGGTTTTAGTTACATCCTTAAATATACCTTTGTTGTTTTCTAGCAAATAGCTATTTGTAGGCCAAGGGTATTGACCAGGAATTAATCGGCCACCAACAAATAAGTCCATATCCCCATCGTTGTCAAAATCTTCTGGCACCGCTTTCGATCCACTTATAAGCATTGATGGTAAAGAGTTTTTAGCCTTATGAAAATCACCAGAGCCATTATTCAAGTATAATCTATCTTGTAGTTCTGGCGAATTTGCTTCAAATTCATTTCCGCCACTAACTACATAAAGATCTATACAATCATCACCATTTGCGTCAAAGAATACTGCGCTCATATCTTCAGAATTTTTATCTTCTAGCCATATCGATTCATTAATTTTTTTGAAAGTTCCGTCTTTTGTTTGCAAAAACATGTTTCCACTCTGATTGGCTGCCCCACCAACATAAAAATCTTCTAAACCGTCATTATTAACATCAGCTACGGCAATACCTGGGCCTAGCATAGAAGTTTTATGTGGTAATAACACTTCTTTCTCGAAGTCATCGTATTCGTTTTCAGTATGAACAAAATCAACATTGAGTGCTTCAGAGTTCACTGTCTGAAATAATCTCTTATCTTGAGCAGGTTCTTTTACTACTTCAGATGCATCGTTATAGTTAACTTCAAGAGTCTGGTTTGCAGCAATATTTTCTTTTATAAACTCTTTACCGTCTGGCCAAACTATTCTCAAAGTTGAGATTTCTTTATTTTTTGCTAAACCAAAATGAAATTCTGGTGCTACGGACGATTGGAAACCTCTCGAAAGAGTTAATTCTTGCATTTGCTGGTTTTCTTCTGTAATTATATAAATCCTTGCACCAATACCAGAAGTGTTTTTTGATGGTCCTATTAATTTGATTTTAATATAGTTATTAGCCGCAAGATTATTGTTTTTATATATGGATGCCATTTCATCTATATTATTCACCACTATATCTAAATCACCATCGTTATCAAGATCAGTATAAACAGCGCCGTTGGAAAATGTTGCATTATCCATGCCCCATACTTCTGTTACATTGTCGAAAGTGTAATCTTTATTATTATGGTATACGTAATTACTTATTTTTTCAGAAGGTATATGTTCTATTTCTTCAGAAGATAATTTTTTATCAAATCTTAGTTTGACACTTAGTTTCTTGAAGTAATCTTTATTATTTATATCTCTTCTACTTCCGTTAGAAATGAATATATCCTTCCAGCCGTCATTATCCAAGTCCGAAAAAAGTATTGCCCAACTCCAATCTGTTGTCGCGATACCTGAAATTCTTGAAACCTCACTAAATTTAAGATCACCATTACTATCAATACCTCTATTTAATTGAAGACTATTCTGCATATATTGATAAAATAATCCATAGTCGACCATTTTTGTGAATATTGAAGGGTTCATACTTCCCATATTGGCCTTTGATCTTTTATTATCTTCTGGGGTCATGTCCATTTGACCAAAGTCTAATAAATTATCATTATTATAATCTGCTACATCAACACCCATACCATATTGAGAAGTATGGTTAAGTACAGTGCGTGAAACTTCCTTAAAAGTACCGTCTTGCTGGTTGAGGTAAAAAAAGTCAGGAGAATCAAAATCATTAGAAACATAAATATCTGGCCAACCATCATTATTGAAATCTCCAGCAGTAGCGCTTAATGAAAGGCCGAAATTTAATATTCCGGCTTCAGATGTAACATTACTAAATGTACCATCTCCATTATTTCGATATAAAATATCTGAAGCTTCAATCTTAGGATTGTTCATTCTATACCAATATAAATCTACAGGACTGTTGAATTTTGTAGGAGGATAATTAGCTAAATAAAGATCCAGATGTCCATCTCTATCATAATCGAAAAAGGTAGCTTGTGTTGTATGCCCATTATGGTCAATTCCATATAGTTCACCACTTTCAGTGAAGGTTAAATCACCATTATTAATGTAAAGTAAATTCTTTCTATTCCCCTCTTTTCCAGAAACACTTACATATATGTCTAAAAATCCGTCATTGTTAATGTCTACCATTGTCGAACCAGTAAACCACCTATCATCTCCTGTAATTTTTGCTTTCTCTGTTATATCCTCAAATTTAAATTCTCCCTTGTTCAAGTAAAGTTTATTCGATATCATATTTGCTGTGAAGAAAAGATCAACGAGACCATCGTTGTTAATATCTCCTGCAGCTACACCACCCCCCATATACATATAAGGATAGGTGAAGTAATTTAAACTATCGGTTTCTAGAATATCATTTGAAAATGAAATTCCAGTAGTTTCAACGTCTAAAAGAATAAATTGTTTATTAACAGGTTCTAGTTTTTTGCAGGATACAAGTACACCTAACATAATTAGAACAACACAAATGGGTCTCATAATATCAATGTTAAATATTTTATTTCTAAATTAAAAAGGGCTTTGATTTTTATCAAAGCCCTAAAATATTTTCTGATTTAATTAAAATAATTTAATACCCCGGATTTTGTTCAAGATTCGGATTAATATCTATTTGAATTCTAGGAATGGGTAACAAATCACGACCTGTAGGTATAGTGATACCAAACTCATTAAGCATGTAATCATCAACTTCGCCAGTTCTTCTCAAACAAAGCCACAACGAGAATTCACCCCCCAATTCATGTCTATATTCATCAAAAATGATATCCATCATGTCGCCTGTAGGAACTGGAGCTAAACCTCCCCAAGCTCGGTTTCTTACTCTCATAATAGTTGACATTGGATTACCATTACCACTTTTCAGTTGAGCTTCCGCCAAACTAATCAAAACCTCACCATATCGTAGCCAAATATGATTTTGTCCACTGAAGATATTTGGTCCGTTCCATCCACTTATTAGAGGATTTCTCCATGTTTTTACTGCATAATAACCTGTTCTGCCAAC
>CAXBHA010000060.1:0-9182 GCA_963974955.1 uncultured Yeosuana sp.
CTTGCATTTTTCTTGCTAGTTCATTGTTTTTATTGATTTCAAACATTTCATCTCTCAATCCTTTCTCGTCCTCTTTATTATAAATTTCAAGTAATTTATCCATAGAACCATTTGTAGATTGCAAAAACTGCTCTATTTGATATTCAATATTTTGACGAATTTCAGCATCAGAGACAGGTAAACTATCTTGAATCGCATGATGTGCATATAGTTTGTCTTCCAGTAATTTACCGAATAATTGACATCTTGGAATGTCACTTGTATTTACCCCTTGTGCCTGCAATTGAAGATAGGATTTATCGACATCTGAATCCAAAATAATAAAATCGCCTACAACAGCGGCAACCCCATCTACTTTTTTTGGCTTATAGGTAGTAACCGAATCTATTGTCTTTATCTGGTTACTACTTGTTGTTTTTAATGAATCTATACTAGAAGAAACAGTATCTTTTACTTGATCGTCGATAATCTCCTGCGCAGAAATAAATTGAACTGATAATAGGGTTATGAATAAAACTAATAAGTGTTTCAAATTAATTATATATTTCGAATTGATTGTTTTTAATAGCATCCTTTGTGATATCTTTTTCTAATTTTTTAATAAGTTCCAATTTTCTTTTGTTAATAACGATTTGGTCTATAGTTGGCTTGACATATTCTAAAGGAGCCGTATCATTGCGTAACAAAACATCATTAATCTGCATCAAATATACTCCTAATGAATCTTTGAGCTGTAAATAATTAGATTTTTTTAACAGTTCCTTTTTATTTTCTGCATTAATAACTGGAATTTTATTGATTACTTGGCTCACCTTAATCCAAATGGAGTCATTTAATGAATACGATTTAAACTGAATAGTTATGGAATCCAGCTCTTTTTTGTCTTGATTATTAAATCTTTTGAATTTTTGCTCTATCGTTTTAAAATCTATTATGTTTTCGTCGACATGTATGTATCGAAATTTAACAAGTTCTTCATTAAGTTTAAAGATTTCCTTATTTGTGTTGTAATAGATTTCCTCTTCGTTTTGGGTGATAGATGTATCAATACTTCTTTCAACCAAGGCTTCAATATATGCCTTGGTATACAGATCGTTTTTATATTGTTCAACCAATTTATTAAATGCTGCTTGCTGACTTTCACTTAGGTTTATTTTGGCTCCGTCGACAAACAATTGCTGGGTTGCCCATCGATTAATAAAATTCTGCACTAATAATGTACTATCTTCTGATGATGTTCCTTCGTTAATTAAATCCTTTATATCATCATAATACAAATAGGAATCGTTGACTCTTGCAACAGCCAATTTCTCATTGGTTTCCTTAAAAAACTTGCAAGAGGCTACCATAAGCAACAAAAGAATTATATACGATTTAAATTTCACCTATTGATTGTTTATTATTGTCCTAACATGATTTAAGGCCTCTTGATTTATTACCACGTTATATTTATTTTTTAATTCTACAAGCCAATTACTTTCTTTATAAGTTTGGTAATCACTGATAACATTGCCTTTACACGCATCAAATGATTTTAGTGAACTTGGAAATATATCCTTGACCTGTACCACAACATAGGAATTATTGTGATTGTATATTTTTGAAACTCCCTTTTTAAATTGAAAATTTTCTGGCAATGCTTGGTTTTTGGCATCCATGACACCCACTGTAAATATCACATTCACAGTATCTTTAGTGTTAAACTTATTTTTTATGTCTTCTATATCGATTCCGTCCTTTAACAATTTTGAAACTTTGTTCAACATGCTTTGATCCGTTGAATACACTGCAACAGCATCTATTCGATCTGGCCACACATAATCGTTTTTGTGTTCATTATAATAAGTTTGCACTGCCAAAGAATCTGTTTTTGAAGCATTCCAAATCGTGGATTCCATAAGGTCAAACAGTAATAAACCATCACGATACTCACTCAAGATATTAGCAAAATCTGGATTTTCAATTTCTAGATGATCCTCTTGGTATTGCATTAAACCATTCGTTAAAAAGTTATTGTATTCATTTAAAATAACTTGTTTAAAAGGCACTTGTGTTTGAGTATTGCGCTGACTTTTAAGTAAGTGACTCCCAAAATCCTGAAATGTTAATTGTTTATCTGCAATTTTAACCAAAGGTTTGTCTCCTGTAAAGTCAGACGGAAGGCTCCAAGTTCTTTTAAAATAAGCGTCATTTAAAATAGAGGTAAAATATGTCAAATCTGGTTGCTCGCTACTTACATGATATTGTTGTTTCAACTTATTAAACAGGTCATCATCAATTAAATGAGAGCGCTCATCACGCTTTACCTTCATTTCCAATTCTGCCTTCATGTCCAAAAAAGGCTGTATGGGCTTTTTATTGTACAATTTAATAATATGCCAACCAAATTTTGTTTTGATTGGTTCTGAAATATCCCCAATGTTTTTTAATTTAAATGCAGTCTCTTCGAACACTTCAGAGCTTAATTGACCATGCGAAACAGGTGGCAACATACCGCCTCTGTTAGCCGAACTTGGGTCTTCGGAAAACTGTTTTGCCAAGGCTTCGAATTCTTCTCCTTGTTTTAATTTTTTATAGATGTCATGTATCCGCTTCTCAGAAGTATCAGAGATAGAATCGTCAGGTTTATTAGTGGCCATTATGTGTGCTACCGTTATTTCACCACTAGATTTACGCTTGTCGTAAACTTTAAGGATATGATAGCCAAAACGTGTTCTAAAAGGGTTTGAAATGTCTCCAACTTTGGTGTTATAAGCAGCTGTTTCAAATGGATAAACCATTCTAAAGGCTGAAAAATAACCTAAATCTTCTCCAAAAATGGTTTGACCATTGTGAACTTCCTTGCTTACTTTTTCAAATCCTTCTTTAAGCGATCTTTTACGTAGCTTCAAAATATTTTTATAGGCGACCAAGGTGTCTTTAGGAGTAGCATCTTCAGGAAGCCTTACTAGTATGTGGCTTGCTTTAACTTCATTGGAAAGCCTGTCGTATGCCTCCTTAACTAAAGCGTCAGTAACTTTAGTATCGGTTAAAAAGTTTTGGGCAAGTTGCTTTTTGTAACCATCCAATTCACGTATATAAGATGCTTTATTTTGAAGACCTAACGATTTAGCCTCTTTTAATTTGAGTTTATAATTGACAAAGAGCGATAAATAGTCATCAATATTTTTTTGGGACTCATCTTGAACAAGATTTAAATTTTTATTATAAACCCTTATAAACTCAGCCGTGTAAACAGGTTCATTGCTAATAGTAAAAAGCACTTCGTTTTTATTTGTTTGTGCTTCAATAGTTGCTATGAACAAGTACAACAATAGTAGAGGGAAATATTTTGATTTCATTAAAAAAATAAAATTTAGATACAAAAATAGTAATATAAAGCCATAATACAAGTTGCTTTAACAAACGGTTTAAAGATTAGTTTAGTATCTTTATTTTTTATAAAGCTTAACGAAATTAGCACATGCGAAAATTAAAACTGATTTGGGATTTTCATGGGCCTGATGCCTATAAAATAGCACAGCACCATGAAATACATTTAAAACAATACGTTCAAATAAAAAATCTTGATATTACCATTACCGGGACTGAAACATTAAGCGACTTACACGCCTTAGCATTTCTTGTGGTAGATGAGCCAGCTATGAAACCATTAAGAGATGCATTAAAACCCCATCGCGGTACAATCTATGAAGAAGCTAATTGAGTTGACTTGCTAAAAATTATAATTAATTTTAAATAAACCACTATGGATTGGAAACCATAGTTTTAATTGGCAGACTGAAAGCCTGCTTCGTGAAATGACTCATGAAATTCAAAACACACACACTATTAATTCGTGTATTCGTGGCTAAAACGTTTATAGAAACTAAAGTAACAGCAATAAAATGGTAGGCTTTTAGCCTTTAACTTGAAAATAAATTCCTATCTAGAATAATTCGGTGATTCGTTCGTGATGGTAACATCATGTGGATGGCTTTCATTGATACCACTTGCTGTTATTTTTACAAACCGTCCATTTTCTTTTAAAGCAGCAATATCTTTAGCGCCACAATAACCCATCCCTGCTCGCAAACCACCTATAAACTGATGAATACTTTCATACAAATCTCCTTTATAAGGCACACGACCAACGATCCCTTCTGGAACCAGTTTTTTAATATCATCTTCAACATCTTGGAAATAGCGGTCTTTACTACCGTGTTTCATAGCCTCAACCGAACCCATACCGCGATAAGATTTAAATTTTCGCCCTTCATAAATAATAGTTTCTCCTGGCGATTCCTTTGTTCCCGCTAATAATGATCCTAACATCACACAATCTGCACCCGCAGCAATAGCCTTTGGAATATCTCCGGTATAACGAATTCCGCCATCGGCAATCACAGGAACACCTGTGCCCTTAATAGCTGCTGCAACCTCTAAAACAGCTGAAAATTGTGGAAATCCAACACCGGCTATTACACGAGTTGTACAAATAGAACCAGGTCCAATACCTACTTTAACAGCATCGGCACCAGCCTCAACCAAATATTTTGCTGCATCACCCGTGGCAATATTACCAACAATAACGTCTAGTTCTGGATAATTAGATTTAATTTCCTTTAGAACCTTCACTACACCTTTGGTGTGCCCATGAGCGGTATCAATTACAATCGCATCTACTCCAGCTTGCACCAAAGCTTCAGTACGCTCTAAAGCATCGGCAGTAATGCCAATAGCCGCTGCTACGCGCAAACGACCATATTCATCCTTGTTGGCATTGGGTTTTTGGCTCAATTTTGTAATATCTCTAAAGGTTATCAATCCTGATAATTTGTTATGCTCATCAACAATAAGCAGTTTTTCGATTTTATGCTGTTGCAGAATGATTTCGGCATCTTTTAATGAAGTCCCTACCGCGGCAGTTACCAAATTTTTACTGGTCATCACCTCCACAATAGGACGCTTTTTATCGTGTTCAAAACGTAAATCACGGTTGGTGACAATACCTTTTAAAATCCCCTTTTCATCAACAATAGGAATGCCCCCAATACCATTTTCGGCCATGCTCATTTTGGCATCGTTAACAATTGCCGTTAATGGTAAGGTCACAGGGTCTATAATCATTCCACTTTCCGCACGTTTAACTTTTCTAACTTTTAAAGCCTGCGCTTCAATAGTCATGTTTTTATGCAGTACTCCAATGCCTCCTTCTTGTGCCATAGCAATAGCCATTTTACTTTCGGTGACGGTGTCCATGGCCGCCGAAATAATAGGCACATTGATAGTGATGTTCCTGGTAAATTTTGTTTGAATATTGACTTCTCTAGGAAGAATTTCCGAAAATGCCGGGACCAAGAGGACATCGTCGTAGGTTAGCCCTTCTCCCAAAATTTTATTCTGATGTGCGGTCATGATGCAATTACGTTATAATTGCGTGCAAATGTACGCATTTTTTGTGGACTGTGAATTATATGATTAGATTTAATCTCAAAAGGCTGAAAATCTTACTCTAAAAACTGGTTTAAGCTTTTTTCCATTTGCTGAAAAATTGTCCTTTTGCGCCTACTTTTTGTCTTTTTATCGCTCCGTAGCCCTGCTAGGCTACTCAAAAAGTTTTCAATTGGACATAAAACGTCTAATTTTCGCTTAAATTTAAATAGTTTAAACCGGTTCTAATTTAAGATTATTGATAGCCAACATCTTACAAACTGAACACAAATTTTATTTATATTTATTCTAAATAAACTTTGTGGATTAAATATTCTGTTATATTTTTGCCAAAAAATTAACCTTATTTTTAATTAGTCTAAATAAAATGAATACTAAATTATCTTTTATTTTTATAGCAGTCTTTTCGATAGGATATGCTCAAAATAAACAACAAACCACACCGAAAGATTCCATACAGCGACTCGATGAAATCATTATTTCTACAAATGTCATCTTTGGCAATAAATTTGTTGCCCAGAACAGAACCGGATCTTCCTATTTTATTTCACCTCAAGAACTTAAAAAGTTTGGCTACACCGATATTAATAGAATTTTACGAAATGTTCCTGGTGTTACCCTTTATGAAGAAGATGGATTTGGGTTGCGTCCAAATATTAGTCTTAGAGGCACGTCGCCAGAACGTAGTTCGAAAATAACTTTAATGGAGGATGGTGTACTTATTGCTCCTGCTCCTTATAGTGCTCCAGCCGCTTATTACTTTCCCACAGTAGCCAGAATGGAAGCTGTAGAAATCTTAAAAGGCAGCAGCCAGATACAATATGGCCCTTTTACAACTGGTGGTGCCATTAATATGGTATCTACACAAATTCCCAACCAGTTTTCAGCAAACTTAAGTGCTAGTTATGGCAGTTTTAATGGTAGTAAATTGCATACTGCCATGGGCGACAGTAAACAAAATTTTGCCTACATGGTTGAATTCTTGAATTACACATCAGATGGTTTTAAAAATCTATCCAATAATGCAAATACTGGATTCGACAAAAATGATGTGGTTGCAAAGTTCAGGATCAACAGCGATCCAAAGCCCAAATTTAGCCAATCTGTGGAATTTAAATTCCAATACTCCGACGAGGTTGCCAATGAAACCTATTTGGGATTGACCGATTTTGATTTTAAAAACAACCCGTTCAGCAGGTACGATGCTTCACAAAAGGATAAAATGACAGCTGACCATATTCAATTTTCTGCAACACATATTTTAAACATTTCAGAAGATTTTAGAATTTCAACTACAGGCTATTACAATAATTTTTCAAGGAATTGGTACAAACTCAACGATGTTGTGTTCAATGACACTAAGGCAGACATCAATTCCATCCTTACAAATCCTTCCGGTTATAACGAATATTTCGACATTATAAACGGTACAGCCAACGCTCCTGCAAACTCCCTTTTAGTAAAAGCCAATAACAGGGATTATGAATCTAAAGGTGTGCAGACCAAATTGGATTACCATTGGTACGGCAACAATGTATTTCATGATATAGAAGTTGGTTTACGTATGCATTACGATGAGGAGGACAGATTTCAATGGATTGATGGTTACAACATAACCAATGGAGAAATGACCCTGACCAACCAAGGCACTCCTGGAACAGATGCTAACAGGATTAGCAGTGCAAACGCTTTTTCTGCTTTTGTATTATATAAATTAAAGTATAATAAACTCACCATTACACCTGGTTTACGTTACGAAAATATAAGTTTAAGCAGGAATGATTATGGGAAGAACGATGTTAACAGAACAGGCATAAACCTTTCGAAGCGCAACAACAATGTAGATGTTTTTATTCCAGGAATTGGCGCCAATTACAAAATCAGTAATGATTTTTCAATATTTACAAGTGTACATAAAGGATTTTCGCCACCAAGTAATCTTGAAGGGCAAAAGCCAGAAGAAAGTGTCAACATTGAGTTGGGAACACGCTTTAAGACAAAAGGCCTAAGAGGTGAAATTATTGTCTTTAATAATAATTACAGTAATTTATTGGGCAGTGATCTTGCTGCAACCGGAGGGACAGGCTCGTTAGAGCAGTTCAATGCGGGAGAAGTAAGGGTTAATGGTCTGGAAGTGTTACTTAACTACGACCTTATCAAAACCAATGATAGTTTTAAACTCCCCATAACTTTTTCATATACTTATACCAACAGCAAATTTTTAAATAGTTTCGATAGCGATGATGGCCTTTGGGGAAAAGTTACCTCTGGCGACCAGTTACCATATATAGCCAATCATCAATTTAACACAACGCTTTCATTGGAGCATGAAGCCTTTGAAGTTAATTTAAGTGGCCGTTTTAATGGAGCCTTTAGAACCAAAGCTGGTCGTGGTGATATTCCTGAAAACGAAAAAGTGAACTCTAATTACATAATCGATATTTCGGGTAAATACTACCTAAACAAACATATAAATTTAACGGCAAACCTTGTTAATTTATTAGACACAACCTATGCTGTATCCAGAGTGCCTGCCGGTTTACGCCCTGGCCTTCCCTTTGGAATCTTTGGTGGTTTTGACATTAAACTGTAATAGAAGAGCATGATGCGTGTTAAGAAGCGTTTTGTACAAGATAAAACTAAAATTTATCAAACTGAACGTTAAATGAAACTGAAAGGTATTGGGAACTGGTTTAAACAAACCGTTCTCAATACTTTTTTAATGATATATAGAAAAAATCTTGGCAGCCTCATTATAGGCACTTTCAAAACTCAAGGCATCTAAAGAATTACATTGCTTTGACGTAAAATAGGATAATAATTTTTCGGTAGGCATATTTCCAATGAGTTCATCTTTTGCCATAGGGCAGCCTCCAAAACCTTGGATAGCCCCATCAAAACGATTGCAACCCGCCTTATAGGCGGCATCAACCTTTTCAAACCAACTATCGGCTGTTGTATGTAAATGAGCACCAAACTCAATAGTGGGATATTGTGGTATTAAATTTGAAAATAAATAGTCAATGTTTTCTGGATTTGAAGTTCCAACAGTATCGCTAAGTGAAATAATTTTAACTCCCATAGTGCATAAACGCTCCGTCCACTCACCCACTATATCCACATTCCAAGGGTCTCCATAAGGATTACCAAATCCCATAGAAATATAAACCACCACTTCTTTACCGGTATTGTTGGCAATATTTAAAATATTTTTTAAGGCTATGACCGATTGTGCAATCGTTTTATGTGTGTTTCGCATTTGGAAATTCTCAGAAATTGAAAACGGATACCCTAAGTAATCTATTTCCTTTTGCCGAGAGGCCTCTTCGGCTCCTCGCTCATTAGCTACAATAGCAAGCAATTTACTTGTTGTTTTGCTTAAATCCAATTGCCCTAATACGTCTGCCGTATCCACCATTTGAGGAATCGCCTTTGGTGAAACAAAGCTTCCAACATCAATAGTATCAAATCCAACACGCAGTAATGCCTGTATATACTGTACTTTATTCTTTGTTGGAATAAAGCTTTTAATGCCTTGCATTGCATCTCTCGGACATTCGATAATCTTAATTTGTTTAGACATTCGTCAGTTTAAAAATGGAATGATAAAAATAATATTAATGAAACAGAAAACATAGGAACCATCTATTATTTAATTCTATTAGTTGAAATTTGGTTAAAAACCTGATTTTTATGAAAAAAATTTTGAATGTCCGTATTCATTCATAATACCATTTTTGTCATTCAGA
>CAXBHA010000061.1:0-9181 GCA_963974955.1 uncultured Yeosuana sp.
GATAATGTGTATTGGACAAGTGCAGGAAACAAATACCACATCTTCGAAGACTGCCAACATATTAAAGGCAGAGATAAAATAACAAATGGAACGGTTAAAGAATCATTTGAACAAAAAGGTATTTCTGAACTATGCATCACGTGCGAAAAAAGAGCTATTAAGGAACGGCACATTACCGAGTCTTCCATTGATACTTCAATAGGAGAATAACGGATATAGTTATTTTTAAACGTATAGCCGATAAGCGAACCCTTAAAATATAGTAATGAAAAAAATTAGCTCTATTAATGAATACATTGAAGAACATTCAAATTTTAGTGATGCTCTAAGGATTTTGCAGTCCATTATTGAAAACACCGAATTAGAGGCGTCTATTAAATGGAATGCCCCAGTTTATACAATTAATGGTAAAAATG
The DNA here is from genome assembly GCA_963974955.1 of uncultured Yeosuana sp. Taxonomy (GTDB): domain Bacteria; phylum Bacteroidota; class Bacteroidia; order Flavobacteriales; family Flavobacteriaceae; genus Yeosuana. The sequence continues at coordinate 417 of CAXBHA010000061.1, forward strand.
TGATTGGTATGGGTGCTTTTAAAAATCATTTTGGAATTTGGTTTTTTAATGGAGTATTTTTAAAAGATGAGCAAAGTGTATTAGTTACAGCTCAGGAAAAAACAAAAGGGCTTCGTCAAATGCGTTTTGAATCTATTAAGGATATTAATAAAAATATAGTTTTGGCTTATGTTAAAGAAGCTATAGATAATCAAAAATCAGGTAAAGAGATTAAACCGGAAAAAACCAAAACAGTTGTTGTTCCCGATGTTTTAAAAGGTGTATTAAAAAACAATAAAGATTTAAAAACAAGTTTTATTGCCTTATCTCCTTACAAACAAAAAGAGTATTGTGAGTATATCGATACTGCAAAAAGAGAAGCTACCATCGAAAGTCGGTTAGAGAAAATCAAACCTATGATTTTAAATGGGATAGGGCTAAATGATAAATACAAAAACTGTTAAACAAAAAGAGATTATTTGAAAAATAATTATTAGGTGATTTTTTTATTTTGGCTTTCTTTGAAAATTTATTGAATGTCCGTAATTTATCATAAGTCTGAAAATATAATGATTTTGTCATTCCGACAAAGGAGGAATCTCATTGATTTTCAATAGATTCTTCATTTCGTTTCACTCCATTCTGAATGACAAAAATGGTATTATGAATGAATACGGACATTCAATAAATTTTTAAACAAAAAAGACAAAAAACTTAATGGTAGAAAGGCAAAATTAGACACTTTTTCAGTGCCCTCCTCAATGAATTGCGCTTTTTTATTTATCTAAAATATCTCCAATATTAGGTTTAAAATAATTTGGCCCCTTTAACACCTTACCATCTTCACGATATACGGGTTCTCCATCGGCACCAAGTTTACTCATATTGCTTCGTTGTATTTCATCAAAAACCTCTTCAATTTTATATTGCATACCATGTTCAATAATGGTTCCACACAAAATATATAACATATCACCAAGGGCATCAGCAACTTCAACTAAATCATCATTATTCGCCGCCTCAAAGTATTCTTCGTTTTCTTCTTTCATTAAATTAAAACGCAATAAATTTTTACTAGACCCTAAATCCGCTTTAGGCGTTTCTCTATGACCTAATTTAAATGCAGCATGAAATGCTTTAACGGCTTCAATTTTATTTTTCATGATACTAGTTACTTTCTTTTAATTAATTTTGTATAAAAATAAACATATGTTCAGTAAAGGTCAAATCATTTTTGCAGTTATTTTTGCGATTGTATTTGCTATAGTAATTGCGTACTCGTATCGCAAAGATTTAAAACTCCATAAGCGTGTTTACGCTGGAAGTATTTGGGTGTTAATTGCCTTTATTGCTTTTCTTATATTTATTACTGCTATAAAATTTTTGTTTAAATAATTTTCTTCAATACTTATTTTCCCTCCTTTATAAATTCACTTCTCTATAAAAATTTCGAATTCTGAGTAGGATTATTTTTATTCAAACTGTTATATAAATAGTTTATACAACTAAACGCAACCTTTTTAATGATTGTGCATCCTATTAATGAAGAAAACAATTAAATAATGAAGATTTTAATAATTATTGCCGCCCTAATTGTCATTAATATGCTGCTGTTAGCTTTCAGTGTCAATAAAAAAACAGAACCTTAAAAAGGTTCTGTTTTTTTCTATTGTGGTTATGGCCCTAATTTACTTCTGGCAAAAAGTGATACTCTTTACTATAATCCAACATCTGACTTACAAATGAATCGGGCTGTTCCACTTTAATAGCTGTAATTTCTCCATTTTCATCGGTTTCAGGCATTAAAATAGGATTTACAAAACCTGTATAAGGTGCCGATGTAAATTGTTTATTACGGTCTAAAACCTCTGCATGAACAGCTTGGTCTACTTTAACACCATAGCCCTCAACCAAAGCTTCAACAGCTTTATAATCTCCTTCAGATTTTATACGTTGTGCTTCGCGCAATAACTGCCCAAATAAATCATGCAATTTGGCATAATCATTAATATTGTAATAGGTTTTACCATTTCGACTAATTTTCTCTATAACATTATCGTTTTTCCCTTTGTCGTAAACCCATGCCGAAATCCATTGTCTGTTGCGCATATGGGCTTCTTCAACATCATCACCAAGATTTAAACGAATTAATTGCGTTAATAATCCATTACGGATATATTGATCATAAGCCGTCATTCCAGTCTTTTTCCAATCATCTACCAAACCAAGTTCTTGGAGTTTAGGACCATACAGATAATAAAGTGCAACTAAATCTGCACGCCCTTCTTCTAATGTAGAAGCATAATTTTTTAAAGTTTCTTTTGTTTCACCAACACCTGGATTTAATTGCCCAGAGGCATGGCCAATAACTTCATGTAATGCCGTATGCAATTTATCTGCAACCTCACCGTATTGTTCCTCCAGCTCAAACTCTTCATCATCATTAACGAATTCCCTTAAACGGTCTTTATTACTTGCCTTATTTCCAGCATCAATAATATTTCCTAAAGAAACCGATTTACTTCCAATAGCGGCTCGAATCCAATTGGCATTTGGTAAATTAACTCCAATTGGGGTCGTTGGTGAAGCATCACCAGCTTCTCCTGCAACGTTTACCACTTTATAAGAAATTCCTACTACATTTTTCTTTTTATGGGCCTCCATAAGTGGAGAATTATCTTCAAACCACTGTGCATTCTCTGAAACAACTTTCATCTTTTGAGACATGTCAAAATCATTGATTTGTACAATAGTTTCATACGAACCTCGATACCCTAATGGATCATTATACACTTCAACAAAAGCATTTATATAATCCACATTACCTGCAGTAGCCTGACTCCACGCCACATTATAATCATCCCAGATTTGTAGATCTCCTGTTTTGTAATAGTCTATCAATATGCCTAAAGCGTTTCCTTGCGCCTCATTCTCTGCAACTCCTTTCGCTAATTCTAACCATTTGATAATTTCATCTATAGCTGATCCATAAAGTCCACCAGATTTATATATACGTTCCTTTACAACTCCATTTTCTTTTACTAATTGGGAATTTAAACCAAAGGATAGTGGCTTAGCAGGGTCTGGAGATTTTTTATTCGCATAAAAATTAATCACATCGGTATTACTAACGCCTGGTCCATAAAAATTCACAGCCGATAAACCTACATTGTCAACCCCTTTTCCTTGATTAACTTTTTTGACATCTTTATCGTTAAAAATAACGTCAAAAGCCTCTCCCTCAAGTGTTGTATTGGTATCTGTTAATAAGTGTCTTAAAAAATCTGATGAAAACGCTGGTTTCATTTTATCATTTGAGTAATGGTGGTGAATGCCATTACTAAACCAAACACGCTTTAAGTAGATTTCAAAAGCCGCCCAATCATCTGATGTTTTATCACCGCCATAATTTGTGTAAACAGATTCCAAGGCTTTTCTTATTGTAAGGTTGTAGCGGTAATTTTGATCCCACATAATATCTCTGCCTGCCAAACCTGCTTGGGTAAGATAATACACCAATTTTTGTTCTTTTAGGGTTAAATTCTCCCAGCCCGGTATTTGATACCTCAGGACTTTAACATCAGCAAATTGATCTACTTTGTAATTAAAGACTTGTGCTTCTTTTGGAGTTAAATCTTCTGATTTTTTTTCAGTTTTCTCGTTGCCACAGGATGCCAAAAAAAGTGTAATTAATGACAAACCTAATATTGATTTTAGTTTCATAAAAAATAAATAATTGAATTGTTTTTAGGTTAAATAAAATTGTGATTGGTAAGATATCCTAATTGATTTATTCAAAAAATGGGGTCTAAATTATCAATACAATAATTTTATGATTGCAAATGTAAGAATTAATTAATCAATAGCTAAAAATGATTACCTTTGATTTATCGTTCAAAATTAAATGTTTTCATGAAACTCTTTAAATATATTTTATTTTTATTGCTTATTGCTTTTATTGGAATTTCAATTTATATAGCGGTACAACCTAACTCTTTTGAGGTTAGCAGAACACGAACCATAAATGCCCCTGCAGCAGTTATTTATAACAATGTTATTGATTTTAAAAACTGGCAAGCCTGGTCATCGTGGGCAGAATCAGATCCTGAGATGAAAATTTATCTTTCCGAACAAACAAAAGGAATTAATGGTTCTTATTCATGGGACGATAAAGATGGTGTTGGAATGATGAAAACAATTCAAACGGTTCCAGATACAAGTATTGAGCAAGAAATACAGATATCCGAATTCCCACCAAGCACTATCAATTGGACATTTAATCCTAATAATAATGGTTCCACAGACGTTACTTGGGACATAAAAGGAACAAATCTACCCTTTATGTTTAAAATGTTTTCAGTATTTAGAGGTGGTATGGACAAACAAATTGGACCGCATTATGAACGTAGCTTGGAAAAATTAGATAGTATTGTGGTTACTGATATGAATAAATATAGCATTAACATTGACGGCATTACAGAGCATAGTGGTGGCTTTTATATTTATAATTCTGCATCGTCTAAAATTACTAATTTGAGTGAGAAAATAAAAGAGCTGATGACTCGTTTAAACGCTTATGCTGTAGCCAACAGTTTAGCAATTAATTCACCATTTATATTATACCACCAATGGGATGATGCCAATAATGCCGTTATGTTTTCATATTGCATTCCAACATCTACGAGGGTAATAACAACTGAAAATGATATATTAACTGGGCAGCTAAATCCATTTAAAGCCTTAAAAACGACTTTGAAAGGAAATTACAATCATTTACAAGAAGCTTGGAAATTAGCTATGACTTATATTCCAGATCATCAACTACAATTTGCAGAAAAAGGGCCTATGATGGAAAGCTATGTTAACGACCCCTTGAAAACTCCTAATCCTGCCGATTTAATAACTGAAATTTTTATCGCTATAAAAGAATAATTAAATCTTTTGTAACTCATTTTTTGTTTTATATTTAAGCCATAAAACAAAAATAAATGTTGCAGTTAAGTAAAAATTTGTTTTTCCTATGAAAAATGTCCTACTTGTTTTTTTAGGAGGTGGTTTGGGTAGTGTACTTCGTTATTTCATTGGAAAATATATGAACAATCCTGTATCTGGAATCCCTTACGGAACCTTTACCGCTAACATTTTAGGGAGTTTGCTTATAGGTGTCATTCTAGGGCTAGCGGCTAAAAACAATGCCTTATCTCAAAACCAAACCTTACTGTTAGCAACAGGCTTTTCTGGTGGTTTCACTACGTTTTCAACCTTTGCTTATGAAAACTATATCTATTTAAAATCTGGGGACTTCGCAAGTTTTGCATTATATTCCATTGCGAGTTTTGTTATTGGGTTTCTCGCTGTGTTTTTTGGACTGTTTTTGGCGCGAAGCTTTTAATGATTTTTAAAAACTTTTACACCAGCCTCAATTCTTGTTTTTAAATAATTTTCTCTAGGTACAAGCGGACAAGAATATTTTTCATTATAGGCACAATAAGGGTTATAGGCCGAATTAAAATCAATTGTAATCGTGTTACTTTGTGGCGTTCTCAATTCAATATAACGACCGCCTCCATAACTTTCCATACCATTTGTTTCATCTAAAAAGGGCAAAAACAAATAATCTTCATACCCTTCTTGCGTTATTAATTCTAGATTTTGATACATGTTTAATTGATACCTTTCTCCCTTTAAGGAAAATTCAACAACACCGTATTTAACATAATCTTGAAGTGAATCTGTAGATGTTTTCATTTTAAAAGGGCGCTCGTTTTCAGTTCTTGTAAACAGTGCTTTTACTACATACGTTGAATCGTATTTAAAAAACTCCAGTCCTTCAAACTCTTTTTGGTCTTTCCGTTTTAAAGGTGTTGTGGATGCATCTTTAAATACAGCATTTAATTCTTTCTGAAATTCCGTATCTCCTTGAACTGGAATCTTTTGATCTTTACAACTCGATAAACCAAAACTTAACAAAATGACTATGACAAATACCTTCATCTAAAAATAATTTGTATTCAAAAATACAACTTCTAATTATTTTATATAGATTTGTTTGAGTTAAAAATCAAAAAATGAACGATATCGTCACAATTTATAAATTATACTTGACCTCTAGAAATAGTTGTTGGGCCTATACTATATTGTTGTGATATTTATAAAAAATATAACGCTATATGAAAGTCCAACTGAAAAGTTGGACTTTTTTTATCAATAAAACTACCTGTGAATTTAATGAAATCTCTTTTTATCAAATACTTGGACACATTTAAAGGCTTATCTAGTGAAGTGTGGTGGCTGGCATTGATAACGCTCATAAACAGAGCTGGCACAATGGTTATTCCTTTTCTATCATTATACCTAACTAAAAGTTTACAATTTACATTAAATGATGTGGGATGGCTTATGAGTGCATTTGGACTTGGCTCTGTGGCAGGTTCTTGGATAGGTGGAAAATTAACCGACAAGATTGGTTTTTATAAAGTCATGATATTTAGCTTATTTGTTTCAGGGTTGTTTTTTATTGTATTACAGTTTTTAACCACATTTATATCATTTTTTATAGGCATCTTTTTATTAATGCTAATTGCCGATATGTTTAGGCCAGCCATGTTTGTTGCATTAAATAGCTATAGCAAGCCAGAAAACAAAACACGCTCTGTAACATTAATTAGACTTGCCATTAATCTGGGTTTTTCGGCAGGACCAGCTATTGGAGGTGTCATTATTACAACTCTAAGTTATGGTGGTCTTTTTTGGGTAGATGGCATGACATGTATTTTAGCAACTTGGGTATTAATTAAATTACTTAACCCTAAAAAATCTAAAATAATAGATGAAATTAAGACAGAAAGCCCCCAATCGGCTTATAAAGATCGATCGTTTTTAATTTTTTTAGGAGCAATGATATTATTTGGAATTGTATTTTTACAATACTTTTCAACGATGCCTCTTTATTATAAAGATGTTCATCATTTAGATGAATTTCAAATAGGTATCTTATTGGGGTTGAATGGTTTTGTAATATTTGTGCTTGAAATGCCGCTAATAAAATGGCTCGAAAATTCAAGATATACAAAATCTGGCTTAATGCTTTTTGGCATCATACTTACAGGGTTGAGTTTTCTCATTTTAAATGCGACATCATGGACTGGAATTCTTATTGTTGGGATGCTATTAATGACTTTTGGAGAAATGATTGCGTTTCCATTCTCTAACGCCTTTGCAATGAATCGTTCTAAAAAAGGTAACCAAGGTGAATACATGGCACTGTATAGCATTTCATTTTCTATCGCTCATATCTTTGGGCATAATGCCGGATTGCATCTGGTTGCTGGTTTTGGCTATGAGAAAACATGGTATATCACGACTATACTAGCAAGCTTATGTGTATTTTTACTTTTTATTTTAAAACAACGAATGCAAGCAGAAATAGTTTAAAAGAGATATGATTTTAGAAAAAGATATAATTATTGTGGGTGCTGGTCCAATTGGAATTGCATGTGCCTTAGAGTTCAAGAAAAAAGGATGGAATTATGTGGTTATAGAAAAAGGGGCGCTTACCAATTCGTTGTTCAATTACCCGAAAAACATGACCTTTTTCTCAACCTCAGAAAAGTTAGAAATCGATGAAATTCCATTTATTAGCAATAATGCAAAGCCAAACAGAGACGAAGCCTTAGAGTATTATAGACGCGTGGCTACATCCAACAAGTTACATATTAATTTATATGAAACTGTTTTGAACGTAAAACAAGTATTAAATCGTTTCGTTATAAAAACCAGTAAAAAAGAGTACTCCGCAAAAAAAGTAATTATCTCCACAGGATTTTATGATATCCCAAAACTATTGGATGTACCAGGTGAAGACCTGCCAAAGGTGTCTCATTATTATAAAGAAGCGCATCCATATACCATGCAACATGTTATGGTGGTTGGTGCCAGTAACTCATCTGTCGATGCCGCTCTTGAAATATGGCGAAAAGGTGGACATGTAACCATGGTCATAAGAGGGAATGCCATAGGAGAACGCGTAAAATATTGGGTCCGGCCAGATATTATTAACCGTATTGAAGAAGGAAGTATCAAGGCGTATTTTAATTCGGAAATTGTTGAAATTAAAGATTCAGAAGTAATTATAAAAACATTGGAAGGCAACATAACTTTACCGAATGATTATGTTATTGCACTGACTGGATATCAGCCAGATCTTGAATTTTTAAACGATACTGGAATTGAATTATCTGAGGACGAAAATAAACGCCCGAAATATAACCCAAAAACCATGGAAACCAGCATTAAAGGATTGTATTTGGCAGGTGTTATTTGTGGTGGAATGGAAACACATAAATGGTTTATTGAAAATTCCAGAATCCATGCCGCTATAATTGCAGAGCACTTAAATTCAAACTTGAGCTAACTTTTTAAACACCTTATTTTATAGGTTTTACTTCATTATACTTTACAACATGCGATAAAACAATTTGGGTTTTTGTTTCACCGTAAACAATTAGCTGATCAATAAAGGTTTCCAAATGCTTCTGGTTTTTAAAAACCACTTCCATCACAATATTTTCATTCCCTGTGATTCTGTAACAATTTAAAACTTCATCATAGGTTTTTACCTTTCCTAAAAATGGTTTTAACATCCCCATAAAAGCACGAAGCGTTATTAAAGCTTTTAGCTGATAACCAACATCAAGCGGTGATATAGATGTTTTATAACCTTGAATAATACCGGCATCTTCCATTTTTTTAATGCGTTCAGAAACTGCGGGAGAACTTATTCCAAC
>CAXBHA010000062.1:0-9168 GCA_963974955.1 uncultured Yeosuana sp.
GATGGTGTGTTGTTATTGGTTGATGCCTTTGAAGGGCCTATGCCACAAACGCGTTTTGTATTGCAAAAGGCCATTGATTTAGGGTTAAAACCATGCGTTGTAATAAATAAAGTTGATAAAGAAAACTGCACGCCAGAAGAAGTGCATGAAGCGGTATTTGATTTGATGTTTGAATTAGGAGCTGAAGAGTGGCAATTGGATTTTCCAACGGTTTATGGGTCTGCCAAACATAATTGGATGAGTGATGATTGGAAAAATCCAACTTCAAGTATTGAACCTTTGTTAGATATGGTTATTCAGCACATTCCGTCGCCTAAGATTAAGCAAGGCAGTACACAAATGTTAATTACGTCTTTGGATTATTCTTCTTTTACGGGACGAATAGCTATAGGTCGTTTGCAACGTGGTGAACTTAAAACAGGAATGAATATTTCTTTAGTAAAAAGAGATGGAAAAATAACAAAATCTAAAATTAAGGAACTTCATGTTTTTGAAGGCCTTGGACGTAAAAAAGTTGATACTGTCCAAGCTGGTGATATTTGTGCCTTGGTTGGCTTAGAAGGATTTGATATTGGCGATACGGTTGCCGATTTTGAAAACCCCGAGGCATTGAAAACAATTGCTATAGATGAGCCAACAATGAGCATGTTATTTACCATTAACGATTCGCCTTTCTTTGGGAAGGATGGTAAGTTTGTAACTTCTAGACATATTAAAGATAGGTTGCACAAAGAGCTGGAAAAGAATTTAGCACTTCGTTTAGAAGCAACCAATAGCGCCGATAAATTTATGGTGTTTGGTCGTGGTGTTTTGCATTTATCTGTATTGATTGAAACCATGCGTCGTGAGGGATATGAACTTCAAATAGGGCAACCACAAGTTATCATCAAAGAAATTAATGGAGTGAAATGCGAACCGGTAGAAGAAATGACGATCGATTTACCTGAAACCGTATCTGGTAAAGCTATTGAAATGGTGTCTTTACGAAAAGGTGAAATGTTGAGCATGGAAGCTAAAGGGGAACGTATGATTTGTAAATTCATGATTCCGTCAAAATGGAAGTTTGGTATCTATGGAAAAAGGGCAAGCCATTCCATATTCAATTGATAAACTGCAAGATCGTGGTAAGTTTTTTGTTGATCCAGGAGAAGATATTTATGAAGGACAGGTTATTGGAGAGAATTCTCGTGGTGATGATATGACCGTTAACGTTACAAAAACAAAAAAGTTGAGTAACGTGCGTTCTTCTGGAGCCGATGATAAAGCCAAAATTGTTCCTGCTATTAAATTTTCTCTTGAAGAGGCACTGGAATATATTCAAAAAGACGAGTATGTCGAGGTAACACCTAAACATATACGGTTGCGTAAAATTTACTTGACCGAAGTAGAGAGAAAACGAAACAAAACAATTTAAGGTGGAATTTATTGGAATTTCAATAGTCGAATGGATTGGTTATGCTGCTATGTCAACTGTATTGGTCTCTTTTTTGATGAAATCAGTAATTAAATTGCGACTGGTAAACTCCTTTGGGTGTTTACTATTTGTTTTTTATGGTTTTGTGCTAACTCCCGTATCTAAGCCAATAATTATAACCAATTTAGCTATTTTTTCCATTAATTTATATTACTTATTATTAAAGAAGAATTAGAAACGTATTCCATGAGTTCTTCAATCTCAAAATAAGTAAGCATCATCAAATGATTTTGTATATTTGGATGCATTGAAAAAACAGAAATTTTAAGGGTTGTCCTACAATTTTTAAGCAAAAACGCTGTTTATTTCAAGGGTAAAAACCAATTCCTATTATTTGAGAAGATTTATAAATTATATAGATAAAAACGTTTTAGTTAAGGTAGCATCTTTACAAACAGCTTCGGTTGTAACAAGAATAATTGCAGGAATTTTAACGTCAAAAGCCATTGCTATTTTTATTGGAGCCGAAGGGCTTGCCTTAATAGGGAATTTACGAAATTTCGTTAGTTCTGTTCAAACTGTGTCCACCTTGGGTTTTTACAATGGTGCGGTAAAATATATTGCGGAGTTTAAGGACAATACTATTAAACTGGGCAAGGCCATTTCAACTATTTTTTACTTTGGTTTTATTGCGACAATTTTAGTCTCTTTAACGTGCTATTACAATGCAGAAACCATTAATAATATAATATTTCCTAGTTATAATAACTATGCTTATATAATTAAGATTTTTGCAATGGTTCTCCCATTTTATGCTTTGAATATGTTTTCGTTTTCCATAATGAATGGGTATTCAAATTATAAGATGCTTATTGTTATCAATATTATTGGGCAAATTTTAGGGGTCTCAGTTACCTTATTATTAATTTATCAAAATAAAATTGAAGGCGCTTTAATATCGGTTGCCATCGCCGAATCCTTGGTATGTTTAATAACGTTAGTAGGGATTATCAATCGGCGAAGTTTAGTGCCACTTATTAAAGTGAAAGAGATTAGCTTTAGTTTTTTAAAGAAGTTGAGCCCCTATTCTTTAATGGCCTTATTTTCTGCAGTTATATTGCCATTAGTTGTATTAGCGATTCGTTCTTATATTATTGACACTATAGGTTATAAAGATGCAGGATTTTGGGAAGCAGTGATGAGAATTTCAAAATATTATTTAATGTTGATGAGTTCTTTAATGGCTCTTTATATTTTACCCCGGTTTTCAGAAATTGATGATGTTAAGGAGTTTAGAAAAGAGGTGTTTGGCTTTTATAAAACAGTGATGCCAATTTTTGGGATTGGTTTAGTTCTGATTTATTTTTTAAAAGGGTACATAGTAGTTGGTGTTTTTTCTAATGAATTTAAACCTGTTGAAGATTTGTTTTTGTGGCAATTATTGGGAGATTTTTTAAAAGTTTTATCTATTGTGATTGCCTATCAGTTTTTAGCCAAAAAAATGTTTTGGCACTATATTGTTACCGAAGCTTTCTTAGTAATCATACTATATGTCACGAGCATCTATTTTATTGACCAATATGGTGTTAAAGGAGCAGTAATTGGGCATTTTGTAAGCTATTTAATGTATTATATATTAATTTTATTGATATTTGGAACCTCTCTTTTTAAGGTGGATACGGTTAGGAAAATTTAATTAATAATATTAAAAAATTGTTTAAAAAAATAGTGAATAATCAGTTTTTTAAAGTTTTTACATATAATGGTTTTATTGTATCGGGTAAGTTATTCACTTCATTTATTGTTTCAAAAGTAAGTGCCATATATTTAGGGCCTGCAGGCTATGCCATTGTGGGAAATTTAAAAAATATTTTGCAAGGAGTTTTGGGACTTACTTCTAGTGGATTTGAGAGTGGAGTAATTAGATATACTGCAGAAAATAAAACAGATAAGAAAAAATTAAAATTAATTATTTCTTCGGTTTTTGCGTTAAGTATTATTATTTCTATAGTTGTTGGGGTTTTGTTATTTGCTTTTGCGGATAAACTTGGAACTTATATTTTGAAAGATACCTCTCTTGCGTTCATTTTTAAGTATTTAGCAATGTTGTTGCCTCTAATTTCTTTAAATTTTTTAATAATCTATGTAATAAATGGGTTTCAAAAATTTAAACTTTATACTATTTTAATTAGTGTAGCTAATTTATTAAATGCTATAATCACATTTTTGTTGATTTATTTTTTTAGCCTAAAAGGGGCATTAATCGCGAGCATATTAGTTCCAGTGTTAAGTTTTATATCTAGTTTATTTTTTGGAGAAGTTAGAATACTTTTTTTTAAAATGATTAACAATTTCAAAACTATATCCATCACTTTTTTAAAATCTATTTCCACTTATTTAGCAATGGCTATTTATTCAACAACATTAATTAGTTTATGTTATTTGTCTATAAGAAATAATATTATAGTTCAAATGGATGTAGAGTCAGCTGGGTTGTGGGAAGCGATGAATAAGATATCAAGTTTTTATATGATATTCTTTTCTTCTTTATTTACATTATACCTTTTACCACTATTAGCTTCAAATAAATCTATTAATGGTTATGTTGTTATAATGAACACTTATTTTAAATATTTAATTCCATTCATTATATTATTATTTCTAGGGATTTTCTTTTTTAGAGTATTCCTAATAAAGCTGTTCTTAACAAAAGAATTTGAACTTATTGAACAATTTTTTTATTTACAATTAATTGGGGATTTTGTTAAACTAATTGCTTTTTCTTTGGCGTATCAATTTCATGCCAAGAAAATGGTGGTTTCTTATTTTATCTCTGATGCTGTTTTGTATGGTTCCTTTTATTTTGCAAGTGTTTACTTAATCAAAATTTATAATTTATCAGGTGCATTCTATGCTTATATATTTAGTTTAATATTATATTTATCTACAGTAATTGTTTCAATTTATTTAACAAAGCACAAATATTTAATAGCTAATGTTAAAGAAATATAGTTTTCTTATTTTTCTGCCTTTTTTATTAAAGTTAATTGTAGAATTAGTTTTTGCTCAAAAGTTTTTGTTTGTTATTGGTGATTTTATCGAGGATATAATATTTTCATTATTAATATTGTTCCTATTATTGAATGTGCCTTGTAAGTTTGTTTATTTTAAATATATAATACTCGGTATTTTTGTCATCTATTTTATTTTAGAAATAAGCTCAATATTAATTGTTGAATCTAACTTTAGTGCCTCATTTATGTTTGCGCTTTTAGATTCCAACCCAATCGAATTAATTGGTTTTTTTAGTAGTTATTTCACTTTGTTAAATTCTATTTTAATTGTTCTGAGTCTGATTATTTATGTGGTATTAATTCGCAAAGATTATAATAGCTCATTTAATACATCATTTTATTTAAAGGTTCTCGTTACCCTGATTTGTATAGCTGTTTTAAAATTTACTGGATTAATTGAAAATAACGTTTATTATAATATATTACGAGGAAGCTTTGGGTATTATCAATTACATTCTACTGTTGATTCAATATCACCGGTTGATACAACTAAGTTATCTGTCAACTTAAATAATGATGTTTTGGTAGTTGTTCTGGGTGAATCAATTTCGAGAAACCATATGCAGTTGTATAATTATAAAAGGCCGACTACACCTTTCTTAGAAAATATAAGGGACAGTTTAATGATTTATAGTGATGTTATAGCTTCAGATGTTTTGACAACTAAGGTAATTCCAAAATTACTGACTTCTTTTTCTACAAATGGAACAACGAATAGGCCTGATAATATCATCGAAATTTTCAATAAATCAAATTATGATACATACTGGATTTCAAATCAAAGACCGATTGGTTTTCATGAAAATGTGATTAGTAAGTTGGTTTCCTCTTGTAATCATATTAAATTCCTAACATACAAAAGTCATGAAGAACATTCTAGTTTTGATGGTATTGTCTTACCGGAATTAAATAAAGCATTTTTAAAGCCTGGTAAAAAAGTGATTTTTGTGCATTTAATTGGAGCTCATTTTAAATATAGTAATCGGTATCCAAATAATTTCAAAAAGTTTAATTCAAATGAAACCACACTTAAAAAAGAGGCTATTGATCAGTATGACAATGCTATTTTATATAATGATTTTATAGTATATTCTATCATACAACAGGTTAAATCACTTAATCAAAAAAGTGCTGTTTTATATGTCTCTGATCATGGTGAAGATGTTTACGATGAATCAAATTTTTCAGGACATAGCGAGACTAAAATAACAAAGAGTATGGTTGAAATTCCATTTTTATTATGGACATCATCTACCTATGAACCTCCTATTGATTTTAAACACGATCCAAGTAGAAAATTTATCACCGATGATTTATATAGTAGCATGGGCCATCTGTTAGGGATAACCTACCCAAGTATAAATTATTCAAAAAGTATTTTTAGTAAATATTTTATAGAAAATAACAGAATTATTGCAAATGGTACAAATTACGACCACTATTTTATAGATAAAAATGACTAAAAAAATATGTTTGCTGGTGGACTGTTTAGGGGCTGGTGGCGCAGAAAAAGCAGCGGCAAATATATCTATATCACTTACAAATCGAGGGTATCTTGTTTGTATTGTTATTATGCAAAATCGTGTCGATTATGAGTTTAAAGGAGAACTATTTAATTTTGGATTAATAAAAGAACAATTCAATAGGATAAATAGCTTTATCAAATTTAAAAATTATTTTAAAAAAAACAATTATGATTATATAATTGATTTTAGACTGCGTACAGTTTATTTAAAAGAATTACTGTTTTCCAGAGTTGTTTTTAAAAATTCTAAAGTAATTTATACTGTGCATAACCATGACCTCTCCTATTATTTTTCGTTTTTAAAGTTTCCATGGTTTGCCACTTTGCCTCATGTAAAACAAAAAAAGTTTATTTCAGTTTGCATTGAAATTCAAAATCACTTGGAACAGAAATTAAAGATTCCAAGTTTAGTAATCTATAATTATGTGTCGAAAGATATATTTTCTTTTGAAGACCATTTAAAAAGTAATGAAAACGAATATATTATTGCTGTAGGTAGATTAACAAATGTGAAACAATTTGACATATTAATAAAAAGTTACAGTAAGTCAAAATTATGCGAGAACAATATTGGTCTTGTTATTTTAGGTGATGGCATTGAGAAGAAGTCACTTGAGGGACTCATTTATAAATTAAACCTAAAAAACCATATTAAATTAATGCCCTTTAAAAATAATCCTTATAGTTTAATAAAAAATGCCAAAGCATTAGTTTTAACTAGTAAAGATGAAGGGTTTCCAATGGTATTGTTAGAGGCATTAACACTAAACACTCCAGTTATAGCCTTTAATTGTAAAAGTGGCCCGAAAGAAATAATATACCATAACAAAAATGGATTGTTAGTTGATGATCAAAATGAGCAGCAATTAACTTTAAGTTTAAACAAATTAATTCTTGACGAATCGTTTTATTGTGAAATTAAAAAAAATACTAGGTATAAGTTAGAAAAGTTTTCTGAAGATAAAATTATTCAAGAATGGATTAACCTTTTAGAAAATAATTCATAAACACGTTTACTCAAGTAAAATAATTTGGTTGGTACGTGGTATTTTATTTTCTGTACAAATGTCAAATTTTTTGTTGATATTTTACGTTTGTAAAGATTAACGTTAATTTAATATAAATAAAATCAATATATTTTTTTAAGGATTGGGACGAAGAATCTTGCAAATAAATGTCATAATCAGGAAGAATATGCTCTTTATTGTTTTTTGGCATGGTTATTTGATCTTCTATATTCTGTAAATAATAAACATGTGCTTTTTTGCAAAAAACCAAATCATATTTTAAAAAACTTCTAATTGAAAAATCTTCTTCTTCTCCAAAAGTTAATCCTTCTTTAAAATAACCAATATTTTCAAAAACCTTTTTGTGAAAGATGATAGAACTATATGAAAAAATGTTTTTCGCTAATTCAAAATAATTCGTTATCAAATTGAAGGTAATTTTATTGAAGTTTAAAGATTTTAAATTTGGTGTCTTTTTTTTATACCAAGGGATATATCCTGTTGCAAAAATAAGTGAATCATTATAATTTGAAATCATGTCAAAGATGCAGACTAAATAGTTTTCACACCACAGATCATCTGCATCTAAAAATGCAATGTAATTTGCTTTTGCTTTTCTTATACCAGAATTTCTTGCAGATGAAACTCCTAGATTTGGCTGATTATAAATGGTAATACGATGGTCTTTAGTGTTTTCTATTTCTAATAAGCCATTATCAGTACTGCCATCATTAACAATAATAATTTCAAAATCCTTAAATGTTTGGTTAAGAACACTTTCTAGAGTCCTTTTAATATAATTCTTCTTATTATATAGTGGTATGACAACAGAAAAAAAAGGATTCATTTTATGGGTTTAATTTTTAAAAAATAACATAACCTAAATACATCAAAAATAAATAATGATGGATGGTTAGATAATAAATTCTTTTTAAAAAAGGGATTTAGCGAATTAGATAAAAATTTAAAAATAAAAACTAATTTTAGTCTCTTAATCGACGTTGCTACTCGAGTTATAAGCGCATCCTTTGAATTGAGCACGCCAGTATTTATAATTGTGTTATAGGAATTTAATGTTTCCATTGTTTTGTTTAAAAACACCTCACTCGTTTCAATTCCCAAATGTATTACAGGATTGTCTATATGTTCTACTAAAATATTTTTTTGCTTTGCATCCATTGCGAAAACTAAATCTTCAATTCTTAAGTTTGGCATAGTTTCATTAAAACTCAAACTTGAAAATAAACTTCTTCGAATCAAAAAATTCAAGGTTAAAAAAGTTACGTATGGATTTTTTTTTCTTTTCCTTAAATCAGGGGCTTCCCTTTTCCTTCCATAAACCCATCGCAATAATTTAGTGGAATCTGGAGCTTGTTGCGGATATTGTATTCCTCCATAAATGATTTGGGTATTGGCATTGATAATTTTTAAATAGTTTGATATAAAATCATGATTTATTATTTCCACATCGGCATCTAAGAATAATAATATTTCATACTGGGCTTCTTTGGCCAATAAGTTTCTAATGGCACTTCTACCAATATTTGAAGAGAATGCTTTAAATCTGGAATAGTCCAGCAAATTTATTTCTTGGTTTTTAGAATTTAATTCGGATAGTGATCCATCATCAAAACTAATAATTTCAAAATCAATTCCTGCGTTTGTAGCTTGTTCATGAAGTTCATAAACTAAATGGGTAATATCATAGTTATATGTTGGAATTAAGATTGAAAGCATGATTAATTTCTCCTCTGCACCACTTCAAAAACCTGATTTTCGTCGCACTTGAGTGTTTTGCTGGGATATTTTAAAAGCAACGCATAATCGTGTGTCGCCATTATTATAGTGTTACCATTTTTGTTTATTTCCTGCAAGACTTCCATAACTTCAACACTGGTTTGTGGATCAAGATTTCCTGTGGGTTCGTCGGCCAATATAAGTTCCGGATTATTGAGTAAAGCCCTGGCAATGGCAACACGCTGTTGTTCGCCTCCAGAAAGCTCATGGGGGTATTTAAAGCCTTTCGTTTTCATGCCCACTTTATTTAAAACCTTTTCAACCCTTGTGTTCATTTCGTTTTTGTCTTTCCAACCAGTTGCTTTTAAAACAAAAAGTAAATTATCATTTATTGTTCTATCGGTAAGTAAT
>CAXBHA010000063.1:0-9111 GCA_963974955.1 uncultured Yeosuana sp.
CTGTGACTTTTAATGCGGTTAATTCTACAACTAAAAATCTTTCAGGAGGCATTAGTTCAAGTTTAGATATCTATAAAGGCCTTCAAAACATCAATCAGTTGCAGCGTTCTAAATTGCAAGTATTAGCATCGCAGTATCAATTGGATGATATGAAAGATAATATTTCTCTTAATGTAGCAAATTCCTTTCTTCAAATACTATTCAATAAAGAACAATATAAAGTGCTGTTGGCGCAACATGAGATTTCTAAAGAAGAGCTAAGTAGAACAGAAGAATTAGTAAATGCCGGGTCATTACCTAAAGGAGACTTATTAGAAATCCAGGCAACTTTGGCATCACAAGAACAACAATTGGTCAATACCCAAAATATTATTTTAATATCTAAAATTCAATTAGCTCAGATACTGTTAATCAAAGATTACAAGAATTTTGATATTGTAGATACTGAATATGATGTGCCTAATACATTCATACTTGATGAATCCCCCCAAGTCATCATTAATAAAGCTAAAGAAACGCGTTATACTATTAAAATTGCAGAAAACAACACCAAAATAGCTAAATACAATTTAAAAATAGCAAAGGGAGCTTTGCAACCAACCTTATCTGGATCGTATAGTTTTAGTTCTAATTATTTTACATCGGGTTTATTTGATACACCAGATTTTGAAACTCAAATGGGGGATAATAAAAACCATAATTTTGCATTGCGCCTTAGTATTCCGATATTTAATAGATTTATTAGCAGAAATAATGTAAAACGAAATCAAATAGCTTTAAACCGTTCTAAATTTCAACTTGAACAAGCACATTTAGACCTTGAAACCAATGTGTACCAAGCCTATAATGATGCAAATGGCGCTTTAAAGGCGTATGAAGCGGCCCAAAAAACATTATTGGCCAGAAATGAAGCCTTTAGCTACTCAAAAGAACGGTACAATGTAGGTTTGTTAAATGCTTTTAATTACAATCAATCACAAAGCAGTTTAGTACAAGCTGAAAGTGATGTGGTCCGAACCAAATATGATTATATTTTTAAACTTAAAGTTTTGGAATTCTATTTTGGAATTCCAATTACAGAATTAAATTAATTAAAATGAGCAAGAAATCACTTATCATTACAATTGCAATTACCCTCATCGTAGTAGTGCTTTTAATTGTTGGAAAAAAGGCAGGATGGTATGGTAAGAGTGGTAATTACAAGCAAATTGAGGCTCAAAAAATAGAACGATCAAACATTGTTGAAACCGTTTCTGCCACTGGAAAAATCCAACCAGAAGTGGAAGTGGTTATTACTAGTGACGTATCGGGTGAAATCATTGAACTTTTCGTTGCAGAAGGGCAACAAGTTAAAAAAGGAGATCTTTTACTACGTATTAATCCAGATATTTATTTGTCCAGTTTAAAACGGTCGCAAGCCACACTTCAAAATGTGAAGGCTGGTTTAAATCAGGCAGAGGCATCACTAAAAGAAGCACAATTTAGCTACGACAGAAATAAACAATTGTTCGAAAAAGGAATTATTTCAAAAGCTGACTGGGACAAAATAGTTTCGTCTTATGAAATTGCAGAAGCCAATCGAAAGTCTGCCTTTTATTCTGTTCAAAGTTCCAATGCCTCGGTAACTGAAGCTCAAAGTTATTTGGAAAGAACAAGTGTTTATGCGCCTATGTCCGGAACCATATCAAAACTTGATGCTGAAGTTGGAAATCGGGTATTGGGGACCCAACAGTTTATGGGAACGGAAATAATGCGGATAGCCGACTTAAAATATATGGAGGTTGAAGTAGATGTTAACGAAAACGACATTGTTAAAGTTCACATCGGGGACTCAACAAATGTTGAGGTGGACGCGTATCTTAAAAAAGAATTTAAGGGCATTGTAACTGAAATTTCTAATTCAGCAGATCAGGTGACTTCGGCCGATCAAGTAACAAATTTTAAAGTTAAAATTAGAATATTGGAAGAGTCTTTTCAAGATTTATTAAAAGGAAAACCTGAGGGGCATTCACCTTTTAGACCAGGCATGACAGCAACGGTTGATATTATTACAGACGAACGTAAGAATGCGATTATCGTTCCTATTAGCGCTATTACCATTAAAACAGATACTACATCTACGAAGAATAAAATTAAAGAGAAAGAGAGATCGACATCGAAAGATGATGATGAGAAATTTGAATGTGTATTTATTAAAATTGGTGATATTGCGAAATTACGTGTCGTGAAAACCGGAATTCAAGATGATAGTAATATTGAAATTGTTTCTGGACTAAATGATGATGATGAAGTAATCATAGGGCCTTATAATGTTATTACCAAAACTTTAAAAAATGGTGATAAAGTTGAAATAAAAAAGGTTGAAAACGACCTTAAAAATTAATTGTTTTGGCTTTAATATTAAGTATTGAAACGGCAACAACCAATTGTTCAGTATCGCTTTCAAAAAAGGGAACAACTATCTTTTTAAAAGAAGATTACGATAAAAATCATTCTCATGCCGAAAGACTTCATGTGTATATTGATGAAGTTCTTAAGGAAGCAAATATTAAATCCAATGAATTGGATGCGATTGCCGTTAGTAAAGGCCCTGGGTCCTATACAGGTCTGCGTATTGGAGTATCAGCAGCTAAAGGACTTTGTTTTGCTTTAGATAAACCGTTAATTTCAGCGTCTACACTGGAAGCTTTAGCACGACAGATTATATGTAGTGATGGCGTTATTGTGGCAATGTTGGATGCCAGACGTATGGAAGTTTATTCGGCTATCTTTGATTCAAATTATAATTTTATTAGAGAGACAGAAGCTGAAGTTTTAAATGAAGATTCGTATAATTCCTATTTAGAAGAGGGTAAAGTGTATTTTATTGGGAATGGCGTTGAAAAAACCACCTCTTTAATCTCTCACCCAAATGCAATTTTTATTAACGACAAAATGCCATCGGCTAATGAAATGAGTTTATTGGCAAATGAAAAATACAAAAAAAGCGACTTTGAAAATGTTGCGTATTTTGAACCATATTACTTAAAAGATTTTGTGGCATTAAAGCCTAGATCTTAAGCCTTTTTTCTTATTTCAACACGGTGCGGATATGGTATTTCAATACCTGCAATATCCAAATTTTCCTTGGTTTGTTCGGTCACTTCAAAATACACGGCCCAATAATCGGCAGATTCACACCAAGGTCTAACCGCAAAGTTTATAGAGCTGTCAGCCAATTCCAATACATTTACAGTTGGTGCTGGATCTTTTAAAACTTTTGGATGTGATGTTAAAACATTCAACAATACTTCTTTTGTTTTTTTTATATCAGAATCATAGCCAACCCCAAACACTAAATCAACGCGACGCGTCCCTTCAGATGTGTAATTAACAATATTTCCATTAGACAATAACCCATTTGGAATGATAATTTCCTTATTAGAAAGACCTATTAATTTGGTTGTGAAAATTCCTATTTCTTTTACGGAACCAATTTGTCCCTGAGCTTCAATAACATCACCTATTTTAAATGGTTTAAAAATCATAATTAAAACACCTCCTGCAAAATTTCCAAGAGACCCTTGTAGCGCTAAACCAATGGCTAAACCAGCAGCAGCTAAAATAGCAGCAAAAGAGGTGGTTTCTAATCCAACAACACTGAGTAAGACAACAATTAAAACAATTTTTAAAACCCATGAAAGCAAGTTTCCCAAAAATTTTTTAAGGCTTACATCGTAGGCGGCTTTTTCCATTGCCTTTCTAAATCCCTTCACAATTTTTTTAATAATCCAGCTTCCAATAACCCAAATAAATACGGCAGCAATTAGTCTCAAACTGTACTCCAAAATAATTGGATAGGCCGTGACAAAATATTTTTCTAAATCCATAATGTTTTTGAATGAGTTGTAAAGGTAAAAAGTATCAAAGACATTCTAAAATGTATTTGATATAAATCCAAATTTTAAAAAAATAAAATTGGTTACAATATCACTAAGAAAATCAAGGCAAAAATTGCGGGAACAGCTTGTACATAAAATAAACGTATTTTTTTTGTGGAGTAGGCACCATAAATGCCTGCAATGATTATGCATATTAAAAAGAAGATAGATGTATTCGGGTCTTTTATTACTATTGAATAGAGCAGGCCTGCAGCCAAAAAACCGTTATATAAGCCTTGATTGGCAGCTAAGACCTTGGTGTCTTCGGCATATTCCCTAGATTTTAAACCAAAGGTTTTGATGCCTTTTGGTTTGGTCCATAAAAACATTTCCAGAATCAAGAAATAGATATGTTCAAAAGCAACCAATGCAATTAAAAAGGTTTTTA
This sequence comes from uncultured Yeosuana sp., assembly GCA_963974955.1. Lineage (GTDB taxonomy): Bacteria > Bacteroidota > Bacteroidia > Flavobacteriales > Flavobacteriaceae > Yeosuana. The sequence continues at coordinate 4,309 of CAXBHA010000063.1, forward strand.
AAAATATCATGGTATTATAAGTTTAATGGCGTCATCAACATCTGTAACCGGGAGTTTACAAGCGTTATTAACACAGACATAAATGAGTGTTTCATCTGGATTAAATCTGTTTTCCAACAGGGGTAATTTGTTCTCAGAAATGCTTCCTGCAATAAGTTTGTTAGGAATATACGACTTATTTAATTCTGAAATTTTTACCGAAGCTTCTTGACCAACAATTGCAATTTCATAAAATGGTTGTGTATAATTGAGCATTAAATCCAGCCAATTGGAATATCCCGAAGCATAGTCTTTAATTTCGGGTTGTACATTATTGAGCATGGTCATCGCTGATGTTCTGTAATGATCGTTATCAAAATAATGAGATAATTTAAACAGATTTTTTGCCATGATTGAATTGCTTGCCGGAATTACGTTATCACGGAATTCCATGTTTCTCGTTATTAATTTATGGTCTTCATTAGAGGTTACATAAAACATATGATTCGTTTCATCATAAAAATGATCGAATGCATAATTAGCTAAATTTCTTGCTGTAAGAAGCCAGTTTTCATTTAAGGTGTTTTCATAAAGTGACATAAATGCATCAATGGTTGTCGCGTAATCTTCAAGATATCCATTAATATTACTTTTGCCATTTTTGTAATTATGGTTTAACCCACCATCGTCTCTTAATTGATTATGAGTTATAAATAACGCATTTTTTTCGGCAGCTTCTAAGTAGTTTTTATCTCCAAACACTCTATAGGCATCGATATAACCTTTTAGCATAAGGGCATTCCAGGACGTTAATGTTTTGTCATCTAGCCTCGGTTTTTGTCTTTTACTTCGTGCTTTTAAAAGGAGAGTTCTCCAGTTATTAACTTTTTCGGATAATTGTGCTTCTGTTAATTGATATTTTTTAATAATAGTATCATCATCTTTTCTAATGAGCACGTAATTATTGTGTTCCCAAAGACCATAGTTATTAATATTATAATAGTCAGAAAATAAAGTGTAATCTTCTTTTAAAAGCGCTTGAAGCTCTTCTTTCTGCCAAACATAAAAGGCACCTTCTTCAAGTTTCCCTTCAGCATTATCACTATCGGCATCAAGCGATGAATAAAAGGCACCATTGTTAGTAGTCATTTCACGTTTGATGTATTCCAATGTTTGAGTTACAATATCTTTGTATAAATCGTTTTTGGTGATGAGGTAAGCGTCTGAATATAAACTGACTAATTGACCATTGTCATAAAGCATTTTTTCAAAATGTGGAACATGCCATTTGGTGTCTACCGAATACCTTGAAAAACCACCTCCAATTTGATCAAAAACACCACCAAAAGCCATTTTTGTCAGGGTGATGTTTACAAAATTCTGCAATGTTTTATCGTTGTTTTGATAGGCATATCGTAGTAAAAACTGGTAGTTGTTAGGCATCATAAATTTGGGTGCTCTATTCATGCCACCATCTTTGAAATCAAACTGTTTAGACCAATTATTTACAGTTTCTTTAATAAATTCCCTCCTCTAGCTTATCGGCATATTCATATAGTTTTTCTGGGTTTTCAGCATAAAGTTTCGCTATCTGGTTTAAGGCACTTATCCATTGATCTTTTCTAAAATAGGTGCCTCCCCAAAATGGTCTGCCATCGGGTAAGGCAATGACATTCATTGGCCAACCACCCCTGCCAGTCATAAGTTGTATGGCATTCATATAGACTTGATCTACGTCGGGACGTTCTTCCCGGTCAACTTTTATGTTTATAAAATTTGAATTCATAACTTGTGCTACAAGACTGTCTTCAAAGCTTTCGTGTTCCATAACATGGCACCAATGGCAGGCCGAATAACCAACACTAATGAGCATTAATTTGTTTTCGGATTTTGCTTTATCTAAAGTTTCCTTATTCCATGCATGCCAGTCCACGGGATTATGGGCATGCTGTAACAAGTACGGACTTGTTTCATATATCAAAGTTAATGAAATTTGCGCATAAAAAAAGTGTTCCATAAGAACACTTAATATTGTATGTTACAGCAAACTATTCTACTTCAAAAGTAATTTTAACGTTCACTCTAAACTCTATAACTTCAGCTCCTTTTACACTCGCACTTTGATCTTGAACATAAACCGAACGAATATTCTTAACGCTTTTTGAAGCATGTTTTACTGCTTTTTTGGTTGCATCTTCCCAACTTTTTTCTGAGTTTGATAAAACTTCAATTACTTTTAATACTGCCATGATTTCTAAATTTTGTTTAATGAACTCATTTAAACTTTTTCCATTTGCTAAAAAATTGCCCTTTTTTACCCATTTTTTGTCTTTTTCTTCTTCCGTAGCACTGCTATGCAACTCAAAAAACACTTCAAATGGTCAAAAAATGTCTAATTTTCGCTTAACCGCAGAAAGTTTAAATGAGTTCAATATATAAAGTCAATGAAATTTAAATTAAAACAAAAATCAGCCATTTACGGCTTCAACCATTTCCACTTTTCCAGGAAGCATTTCTTTAAGTATATTTTCAATACCACTTTTTAATGTATAGGTCGATGATGGGCACCCACTACAAGCGCCTTGAAGCATTACGTTTACTTTTTTACTGTCTGCATCATAAGAAATGAATTGAATATTTCCCCCGTCGCTGGCCACGGCAGGTTTTACATATTCCTCAAGAATGTTTATGATTTCTTTAGAAGTATCGTCAAGCGATTCAAAATGTGAATCTTTTTGTGCTTCTAAATTTTTCTTGGTTTGAGTGGCATTTACTAGTACAATGTCTTTCCCGTTTTCGATATAACTTCTAATAAATTCGCGAAGTTCCATGGTAATGTCTTGCCATTCTGCAACATCATATTTGGTGATGGATACATAATTTTCATCAAAAAAGACACTTTTTACAAACGGGAAATGAAATAGTTCTGTTGCCATGGGCGACTGTTTCGCATCATCAATGGATATAAATTCAAATAATGAAGTTACCAATTTTTTGTTGGCCACAAATTTAATAACAGCCGGATTTGGAGTGCTTTCAGCATACACAGTCACAGGTGTTTTTTTCGTTGTTTGAGATTCTTCTATCACAACTCCCCCATCGTTAAGATAAGCTTCAATTTGCTCCGAAACTTCATCTTGAACATCGCTCCATTCAACAATGTCATATCGTTCTACAGCAATAAAATTCCATGAGATATAGACCTTTTTAACAAAGGGCAAATAGAATAACTGTTGTGCCAATGGCGAGGATCTTGCCTCATCGATATTGTTAAATTCATAACTCTGGTGCTTCGTGATAATTTGATTGATTTCAAATTTAACAATGGCGTTATTTGATGTTTCTTGCACGGAAACCTTGAAAGTATTCATTTCAGCTAATTTTTGGTAAAAATACTAAAAGATAACTTTAGTTATCCATATATTTGAGTTTTGTTGTGTGTTTTAAGCTTAAAAAGACAAAAGAATTCACTGTTTTTTATGTGTAATATCTCAAGAGTCAAGGTCCTTTAAATACTCTAAAAACAGTCCTTGAATTAAATTATATGAAATGCCCATTAAAAATTTGCAAACCTCCCGATAGCTATCGGGACGATAATTATCGGAACGATATGATTAACAGGGCATTCCATCTAACCTATAAAAAACAAATAAATATGAATAGATGAATATTAAATATACTTTTTTTGTTGTTATAGGAATGCTGTTTTTTCAAACAGTTGTCTCACAAGAAGGGCTTCCTGTTTATACAGATTACCTTACAGATAATTATTATTTGATACATCCTTCTATGGCAGGTGTGGCTAATTATGCTAAAGTTAGACTAACAGCACGCCAACAATGGTTTGGGCATGAAGATGCTCCAAAGCTTTTAACCATGAGTATTAATGGAAGGTTTGGAGAATCGCAATCTGCTTGGGGTGGAATTTTGTATACCGATAAAAATGGATATCATTCACAAACAGGAGCCTATTTAACGTACGCACATCATTTAATGTTTTCTAGAAGCGAAGTGGATTTAAATATGTTATCATTTGGTATAAGTGCCGGCTTTATTCAATATAAATTAGACGAGACAACGTTTTTGTTTGATGGCCCTGATAACATTATTGATGGGATTGTACAAAGTAAAACGAATTTTAATGTTGACCTTGGTTTTTCTTACCATTATTTAGAATATTACGCACACGCCACCGTTAAAAACGTATTGAAAAATTCTGGTATTAATAATGATATTGAAATCACCAGTAACCTAAGACGGTATTTGTTTTCAATTGGTGGAGTCTTTGGAAAATTAGGCGGAGCGTGGAGTTACGAGCCTTCAGTTATGTTTCAGTACAAAGAAGGAACGCAAGAATCCTCAATAGATTTGAATGCGAAGGTTTATAAAGACATGGATTTTGGTAAACTTTGGGCAGGCATTTCATATAGAAACAGTTTTGACGGGGCTCAATATTTAGATGGCTCTGGTGTAAGTAGTCAAAAATTAAGACAAATAACACCGCTTTTTGGCGTTGATTATAATCAATTTATGGTGGCCTATACCTATACCTATCAATCAAACTCACTAGTGTTTACTAATGGTGGTTTTCATCAAATAAGCCTAGGCTATAATTTTAATTACAGAAAAGTAAAATTTGACTGCAAATGTCCTGCCGTAAATTAATAATATGTCTATTATAAAACCCCTTAATGGAATAGCACCTCAAATTCCAGAGGATTGTTATATCGCTGAAAACGCAACCATTGTCGGCGATGTTTCTATGGGAAGCCAATGTAGTGTTTGGTTTAACGCTGTAATTCGCGGTGATGTCCACTATATAAA
>CAXBHA010000064.1:0-9092 GCA_963974955.1 uncultured Yeosuana sp.
GAGCTTCCCAAATAAATGGTTGTGCCTATTGTTTGGATATGCACACCAAAGATGCTCGAAAAGCTGGAGAAACTGAACAACGTCTGTACGCTTTAAATGCTTGGCGGGAAACTCCATTTTATACCGAACGTGAGCGAGCAGCTTTAGAATGGACAGAAGCTTTGACCTTAATTTCAGAAAATGATGTGTCCGATTTATTATACGAGTCTGTTCATACACATTTTAATGAAAAGGAAATGGTCGCCTTAACAATGGCAATTGTTGCAATTAATGGATGGAATCGTTTGGCAATTTCATTTCGAACTGTTCCAGGAACTTATGAACCTCAATAGCGTTACTCATTAACATTTTAGAAATATTATCAAATGGAAATTAGTCAAAAGATTGCAGTAGTAACAGGTGCTAGTAGCGGATTGGGTGCCGCTTTTTCGGCTGCTCTGGTTGCAAAAGGCGCAATAGTTTATGGGCTTGCACGCAATTTAGATAAACTCCATACGCTTCAAAAGCAATTGGGCAAAACATTTATTCCAGTTAAGATGGATATTACCGACCAAAAAGCCATTACTACTTGGGTAAAAAATACTTTTTCTGATGCCCATATTCCCAATATTTTGATTAATAATGCCGGAGTCGGATATTTTAGTAAAATAGACAAGCTTCCATTACAACATTGGCATGATATGATCAATACCAATTTAAACGGAGTCTTTTACATGAACTCGAACATAGTTCCACTTATGAAAAAGAATAATGATTCATGCCACATTATCAACATTGGTTCTATCTTAGGGAAAACCACCCGACCAGACAGTGCCGCCTACTCAGCTACAAAGTATGGCATCCAAGGGTTTAGTGAAGCTTTATCTAAAGAGTTGCGTACCCATAATATTAAAGTAACCTGCGTGAATCTGGGGAGTATAGAAACTCATTTTTTTGAAGAATCAGGTATTGAGTCTCATAGTAATATGCTGCAACCAAAAGAAATTGCTGCTTTTATCATTTATGTCTTAGAAACACCTAGTAATATGCTCATTGACGAGATAACTCTCCGTCCATTACAACCTAAAATGAAACAAGAAGAACAACGAGAAGCTTCTTCTCCCGTATGTTATGCAAATAGCAATGAAGTGAGAAAGGAATTTCAAGATGAAGAGCTATTTAAGGCTAAAATCGTGTCAACAGATATAAAATCGAAAGACAAAGCAAATTAAGGCTTAGATGATGAATACAATCGATATAAAAAGAATATACGATGTGCCATCAAACACAGATGGTTACAGGGTATTGGTAGATCGGCTATGGCCTCGTGGAATTTCTAAAAAAGAGGCTAATCTCGATGAATGGAATAAAGAAATTGCCCCCTCCACAGAACTGAGGAAATGGTTTGATCATAAGGAAGAACGCTTTACTGAATTTACCCAGCTATATCGCGAGGAGTTACTGGCCAAAGCCGAAGAATTAAACAGATTGAGAACTATTGCTAAAAAGATGGACATCACATTGTTATACGGTGCAAAAAATTCTAAAGTAAATCATGCAATAGTGCTGAGGGATCAGTTGTTATTGCAAATGTTAAAAAACAAAATTTAATTCAGATAAACTTATCTGAGTTAAATTTTTTCACTATATCAGAACATTGCGTTCTCTTGTTGGAGCAACAGTTCATATAACAGTTATTGTGAAAGAATAAATCACCTCCTTAAGTTATTTATATGTGCTATCCCTGGTTTTAACTGAAACTATAATATTATATTTAAAAGCTCTTAATTTATATAATTTAACAAAATACAGAAACTATCCAACGAGCAGAAGGCTTACAAGGATTTTTAAAAGGAAAACTTTAGAAGATGATTAAAAAATCAGAAGACGCATTAAAAGAGCGCATAAAAGAGCTTACATGTCTATATGAGGTTTCATCAATTATAGTAAATGCTGATGCAGAAGTAATTGATGATACATTAAAAGCGATTGCTTTAAGCTTAAAAAAAGCATTTTTATATCCTAACAAAACGGATATTTGTATCATAGTAAAACAGCTATCAATACAAACAGGAGAAATAAAGCAAAACAAACCAATAATTCAATCTAATATTAAGATGTTTAATGAAGCTAAAGGTGAGATAATTGCATGTTTAAACACGTCTAAATACAAACAGGAAGATTTTCTGAAAGAGGAACAATTATTGCTGAACAGCACAGCTTTAAAGGTTGGTAATTTATTCGAGCGTATTGAGATTCAAAAAAGCGAAGTCTCTTTAAAGCGCCAAATGGAACATGTAGACCGTTTAACTATTCTTGGTGAAATTACCGCAGGAATTGCTCATGAGCTCAACACCCCTTTAGCTAATATCTTGGGTTATGCAGAATTATTAAAAACTGATTTTGAAAACGATAAGAAAGTTTCTGCTGATTTAGATAAAATTATAGATAACGCCATATTTTCAAGAGAAGTTTTAAAAAAACTCATGTTTTTTGCCTGCGAAATGCCTCAGGAAATGAAAAGTGTTAACTTGGTCCCTAATATAAAAAGTGCCATTAATTTATTAGATGCCACATTTAGAAAAGAACATGTTAAGTATCTTATAAAGATTCAAGAAGAGGAACTGTGGTTAAAAGCAGACCCTGTTCAGCTCACGCAAATTATTTTCAATTTATTGATTAATGCTATATATTTTTCTCCAAAAGAAGGCTTGGTAACTATTGAGGCACTACAGACCAAAAAGAATATTGTTCTCAAAATCTCTGATGAAGGTACAGGATTTACGCCTGAAGCATTGGAAAAAGTATTTCAGCCTTTTTTTACAACAAAACCAATGGAAGATGGCTCAGGATTGGGTTTAAGTGTAGTTCATGGTATAGTGTCTTCACATAAAGGCACAATAACAGCGGCAAATAACCTAAGCAAAGGTGCTATATTTACAATTACTTTACCAAAAGCTTAAAGCATGCAGTTACGCAAAGAAAATATACTAATAGTTGATGATGATGTTAATATTTTAGAACTTTTACAACGACATTTACAATCCTGGAATTATCATACCTATAAAGCAGTTTCAGTAAAAGAAGCGGTAACTATTTTAAGGGATACAAAAATAGATTTGTTGATTACAGATTTAAAAATGCCAGAAATAGATGGGTTTGAATTGATAAAATTCGTTTCTGAACACTACCCCAAATTACCTAAATTAGTAGTTACAGGTTATCTCTCAGTTCAAGACTCACTTGCCGCCATAAAATCTGGTGTAGTGGATTATTTAACAAAGCCTTTTACAAAGGATGAGTTGAAGTCTGCTATAGATCGTTCCGTGCCAACTTCTGTGGAGAAAAAACAGAATGAAATTAAACCTTCCGAAGGGAAAAATAAAGCTTATGGAGAGATTATTGGGAATTCTGAAAAAGTAAATGATGTTATTCAGGTTATTGAACGTATAAAAGATAATAAAGCGACGGTTTTTATTAAAGGCGAAAGTGGGACAGGTAAAGAGCTTGTGGCACGCGCAATACATTATCAAGGAAAATTTGCCAGGGCACCATTTATTGCGGTCAACTGTGGCGCTATTCCAGAAAACTTATTAGAAGCCGAGTTGTTTGGTTATTCAAAAGGTGCGTTTACCGGAGCTGAAACAAATAGAAACGGTTTTTTTCAAGCGGCAAATGGCGGCACTATTTTTCTAGATGAAATAGGTAATGCTTCATTAGCTGTACAATCAAGACTTTTACGGGCATTGCAAGAAAAGGAAGTGGTTAAGGTTGGAGCGCAAAAACCAGAAAAAATAGATATTAGGATTGTTGCTGCAACTAACAGTGATCTGCGAGAGATGATAAAAAAACAGACTTTTAGGGAAGATTTATTCTATCGTCTCACAGTTGTCGAAATAGATGTTGCGCCACTACGAGAACGTAAAGATGATATTCCGTTATTGGTCGATAAATTTCTTTTTAAATATGGAGTGGAATACAAAGACCGATTTATTAAAATAACACCCGAAGCATTATCTGTTTTAAACCGTTACCAGTGGCCAGGGAATATTAGGGAACTAGAAAATGTAATACAGCGGGCTGTAATTATGTGTGATAAAGTTATAGACGTGGAGCATTTACCAGAACATTTAAAATATACCTTAGACTTTTCGGATGAAACATTACAGCCTCTTAAGGTCATTGAAAAAAAATATATTGAAAAAGTCCTGCGAGCTACAGGAAACAATAAAACAAAAGCTGCTGAAATTCTTCAAATAGATAGAAAAACCATCCGCCAAAAACTATCTGATTAGCACTTTTTTTGTGGTACATTTTTTCTCATCTGAGGAATTTTGTATCACTTAAGTTTTTAGACATTTTTTTATTTCTTACTGCAAACCCTTTGTTTAAAAGGGTTTTCTTGTTTTTGGATGTTTTTCACATCTAATGGCACACACCTTGCCTTTTGGCATATAGAATCAATAAAAACCATTTCATGAATAAAAATCGATTTAACATATGTCCAAGTTGCATGCATCGCATTACCTGTGTATTGACTGCTCAAAAGGATCTAGTTTGGTCCTGTAGTGAGTATGATGAACAAAACTCAGAAACTAAATTGGTGCAGCCATCTGATATGGAACAAAAAACGGAAGAACAACCACCAATGACATTGGTTTAATCACAACAATAAAACAAGATTTTAATTTTTAAAAAATCAATTATGAAAAAGTATGTATTAGCTGGCTTTATGGCCTTAGGGATTTTAAGTCTAAATGCTCAAGAGGCTAAGAGCAAATCTGTAACCGTAGAAAAAGGAGATGTTATAGAAATTGGAAACCCTTCAACGAGTAAGTATAAGTATATTAAGTTTCCACGGGCAAATTTTATAATAAAAAAAGGAGGTATTGCAAACTATAAGACCGCTTTGGGAGAAGAGGTTGTGGTGACTGATGTTAAAACAGCTAAAGATGGCAGCACTAAAATTTATGTAAAGCGTAAAGACGGTAAAATGTTTTTTGACACGGTATCTAAAGTAACTATTGATTTAGAAGAAGCCTTGGCAGCTAACGAAATTAAATTATAACATGTTTTAACCTCAACAACTAAAGTAGCCTTTAAAAATTTGAAGATGATGATAACAGTTACGGAATTAAATAAAAAGAAACAAAAAGTACCTTTAAGAGGTATGATGGATAATGTGATGGAACAGTTTAATAATGCGGCAGATCATATTGATTTGCACTCTAACATTCGAAAGATATTAAGCATAGCTAATAATGAGATTATCGTAAACTTTCCTGTAAAGATGGATAATGGCGATGTAGAGATATTCACTGGGTATCGCGTTCAGCATAATAATGCTTTAGGACCTTATAAAGGTGGGTTGCGTTACCATCCAACGGTAGATATAGATGCTGCTAGAGCTCTAGCCATGTGGATGACATGGAAAACTTCTTTGGCAGGCTTACCTTATGGAGGGGGAAAAGGTGGAATTCAACTTGATCCTTCAAAATATTCAGAGACAGAATTAGAACGCATTACAAGACGTTTCACGTTTGCCTTGGCAGATAATATTGGTCCGGAACATGATATTCCCGCACCAGACGTTAACACCAATAGTCAAACCATGGCATGGATTACAGATACATACATGAGTACGCGTCCACCTGCAGAACGTTCTGCAAATTTACATGTTGTTACAGGAAAACCAGCAGGTAGTGGTGGACTTGAAGGGCGTGATAGGGCAACAGGTTATGGCGTGTTTATAACTATTAAATTTTGGACTAAAAAAAACAATATAAGTTTAAAAAACAAAAAGTTTATTGTTCAGGGTTTTGGAAATGTAGGGTACTGGACTTCTTATTTTTTAGAGAAAGAAGGCACAAAACTAGTAGCCATACAAGATGCTTTTGGCAGTATTGAAAACAAAAATGGTATTGTAGCGGAAAACTTGTTTAAATACACAAAAATCAACAAAGGCAGTATCGTCGATTTTCCAGAAGCGGGTAGCATCAATAACGATATGTTTTTTGGAATAGATTGCGATATTTTAATTCCAGCAGCCCTGGGTAATCAAATAACAAGTGAAAATGCTTCACAAATTAAAGCGACCCTTATTGCAGAAGGAGCTAACGGACCTACAAACGTTGAAGGCGAAAAGATCCTGCTAAAAAGAGGCATTACCATAATACCAGATATTTTATGCAATTCAGGAGGCGTAATAGGTAGTTATTTTGAATGGTGAACTATGGCAATTGGACGAAGTCATGGATAAGCTATATAAGAAATTGAAAGAATCGTTTGATAAGGTTTATGAATATTCTGAATTTGAAGTCGTGGATATGCGAACTGCAGCATATTGTATTGCTTTAGAGCGTATAGAAAAAGCATATATTTTAAGAGGCATATTTCCATAAATAGAATTAGTTAAAATATTAGGAAAAATGAAATACGGAAGTTTAATATTGGAAAAAAAGGAGTATGTGTATATTAAGCGCATACTCAATATTTCTGGATATGTGGGAGATCATGAAACACAGAAATCCTTAACAAAATTTACAGAAGAATTGAAAACCGCGCATATTCTTGATGAAGAAGAAATGCCCAATGATGTGGTACGTTTAAACAGTATTGTTACGGTCACATCAGGCAACAATTGGGAAAGAACTTTTCAAATTGTACAACCATCCGAAAAGGATATAAAGAATAATAAGATTTCTATTCTCACTCCAATGGGAGCTGCTTTGTTCGGATATTCAATAGATGATATTGTCCGTTGGGATTTCCCCACAGGAATGAAAGAACTAAAGATTATTGGAGTTGCTCAACAGATACAAGACAAAAACTCGGATGTATTCATTTAAAATTAAACAGAATGAAAACTTTAAAGGTCGAAATCTACGATCAAAATAATAAGATTGATGTAACTCATAAAATAAACACGATCGAATTGGATAATTGGATCAATCACTTGAAATTCTTTAAAAAAGAATTGAAGAATCTTATTGCGATGTGTGATGTAAAGTTGAATAGAAAATTGGACGATGATGTTCTTAAGTGTCTTAAAAAGAAAGAAGTTGAAAATGACAATTTGTTAAGAATTTTAATTAAGTATATGAACTCAAGAAGAAATATCATCGAATGTAGTAGTTGTGATTGTGATATGGTTTTTATTACAGAGCATGTGAGTTATAGAAGAAGCTATCTGTATCATGTAGACAAATACAGACGATTAAAGAATGAATTTTTCAGAAAAATTGAAGAGAAATTTATTCCCCTTAATGGAGTCTCTTAATTAGAAACCTTTACAATTGGAAAATTCCTTACCATTTAAAATTGATACCCAAAGAAGATTATGTATCAAAAAAGATTTGATTGAGTTAAGTCAATGGATAGATACACTTGAAAATATTAATAAGGAACTTGATTACCAAAGTATAATTGAAAAACAACTTTTGAAGCATAGCAACATTGCCCAAAACCTTCAAGGATTACGCAGAAAGAACACCTTGATTATGGCTTCACTATGTCAATACGAACAGTTATTACAAAAAGAAATCGAATTTGGGAAAAGAGAATACGATGTAACACGTTTAAAGGAGCATGAGAAAAAACGAGACGGTTATGTTTTATTGACAAAGGAGTTTCAGAGTTTGAAATCACTAATTTATCAGCACCTTTGTAAATTTCAACGCAAATAATTTAGACAAGATGAGGATGCGGTTTAGGTTTACAAACATGTGATGAAAATCACCTATGCTCCGTCAACAATAAATTTATAGTAGTTAGGGAAAAACTAAAATAGATGTTGAAAAATACCAGTCTTGAAGAATTAGCGCTCGATATAAAAAGGGTGGATCATGTTTAAAAGCCTAAAAAAATCTGAATATAAATAGGACAAAAATTTCCGAAATAAAAATTTATGGGAACATTAAATTGAGATTCAGAAAAAACAAATGGTAATAGCTCAAATTAGCGGATATATAAACCAATAAAACCGTATTGATTTAAAGAAAAAACTAATTGCTTAACCTGGCACAGGCTGATTATGCATTTGTTGTGGGGTTCGAGGACTTTCTTCGGACATGCGAGCCCCTTAGGGAATTCCAACCGCTCAAAAATAACGGGATCATGAAACATATGGAGCGGTTGCAAAAATTCACCACGCTTGCCTTAAGGTACGGGTGGTTAAAAGAGAACCCCTTTGCCCGCTATACCTTAAAGTTCGAGGAGTTTGACAGCGCTTTTTTGGAGCAGTCCGAACTGAATGGATTGAGGACGTTTGATATGGGTGATGGTGGGATGAAATTAGCAAGGGATATATTTGTTTTTCCTGTTGCACCGGACTGAGCTATATCGATGTCAAGAATTTAAGAACGACCGGTATCCTAACGGGAATTGACGGTGAGCCATGGATAATGATAAGGCGCACGAAATTAAAGACAGCGGTAAAGGTGCCATTGTTGGATGAGGTAAAAGAGATTTGGAATCCTATGGACTTTGAGTCCATAGTGGTTCATTTTTCGCAATCTAATACAATATTTAATAGATTTTGTCTTAGGCCTTTTAAATTATAATAATTTCCGGATAAGTCATTTACGTGTTGTCGATTGGTTAACAGTATGATTGAGGTTTTTGAGTCAGGGAAAACAACAATGCTGGTGCCAGTAAACCCTGTATGACCAAATGTGTGTTCTGGCGCACCTTCTGCTGAAAAAAGAGATACGTCCATCATCCACCCTAATCCATTTTGAAAGTTGTCTTTTGTTAGATATTTTTTGATGATTTTGTTAGAGATAATTTGCATTCCATTAAAACACCCATTGTTTAATAAAAAATCAATTAAAATTTGAATTTCATCAACAGTTGAAAACAAACCAGCATGTCCTGCAACACCACCGTTGGCATACCATGAATTACCATCATTTACTTCTCCTTTTAAAGTATATCTCCGCCATTTATTCCAACTGGCGGGGTCTATTCCCTCTATTTTATATCCAAAGTTATCGTCGTAAACCATTTTTTTCTCAAATGGATTTCCATGTGAGGTGGCGGCAATTTTTTCTGTTTTCAGATTTTCTTTTGGATTGAATACAGTAGAATTTAAGTGTAATTTATTGTAGAGATTT
>CAXBHA010000065.1:0-8956 GCA_963974955.1 uncultured Yeosuana sp.
TGAGTTGATTGTTTTGGCAATTTAACGTTTGTAAGCCTAAAAAGTCTTCAATTCCCGTAAGATCGAGAATATTTTTTGTATTAACATCTAAATTGGTAATGGTGTTAATATTAGCCGTAGGAACCAAATCATTTAAAGCGCCAGAATCATAGCCCAAATCAATTAAAGCCTGTTCAAAGTTATCGTCGGGTACAAATGTGTTTTGAGAGTAGTCTTTATGGCTAATAATAAAGAAACAAAAAACACATAAGATCACTTTGATGTTCAAATTAAAGAGTTTTTAGGTTGGTTAAAAACCAATGGATCAATTTTTTACATAGGTAATTAATATCTCTACACGCCTATCTAATTTTGGATCGCCGCCTAAAGGAAACAAGCGCCTAAGACCCGCATATTTCATTCGCTTTTTATTGACGCCTTTTTTTACAAAGTAGTCATATACATATTTGGCTCTTGCCACAGAGAGGTTTCTTTGTTTTGTTTTTCTATCTACCGCGTCTCTGCTGTATTGTGTGCAGCACACATGCCCTTGTATTGTAAAATAAATATCGTTTCGTTCTACTAAGGATTTTGCGATACTTTCAAGCGTTTTTTTAGATTCTGGCACGACGGTGCTATACCCGGTTTTAAACAAAATGTTTTCAAAAACTATTTTATCTCCTACCTTAAGTTCGCCTTTAATAATTTCTGGAACGTCTTTCTTTTTTATTGGAGACTCTTCCTGAACAACTTCAATTTTAGGTGGTTTTGGTTTTACTATAATTTCAACTTTTCTATTTAAACCTCTTATTTTTAGAATATCTTTTTCGTTGACTATTTTTAACAAAATCTCACCTTTCCCATCAACGTTAGTAATTAACGATTCACTAATCTCGTTATTCGCAAAAATAGCTTTTATAGCATTTGCGCGCTCTTGAGAGAGAATTAAGTTATAATCTGAAGCGCCAATATCATCACAAAAACCAAATATAGAAATAGATTCAATGTCCATATCGGCCAAGGTGGAAATAAATAATAATAAGCGGTTTTCTTCGGTTATAAGGATGTCATATTTATCCGTTTCAAAATAAACTTCATGGGTAAGTTCTTTTTGAGAAAAACCCAACTGACACGAAAGTAGTATTAGGACAAACAATTTTTTCATTACAGAGGCATATAAGAATCTATAAAGATACTATTTTTAATTATTTAGAAAAAACAAGGGCTATCTTAAATATTCTAAGTAGGCAGATGGGCTGCTAAGAATGTTGGTTGCCTTCCTTATTTCTGGGTCGTGGGTTTTAAAATAGTCATACAAGCCTTCTCTGTAGGCATACCGTTTAACAATTTCTTCGGTTAATAGATCCAATAAATAATCTTTGTTTTCATCTAAAGCTTTTATTTTGGATTGACTTAAATTTGTAGCCAATGTGTTGTAATTGTTTTTTATATCGTCATCAAACGCTTCTTTTTTTGCCGCTTCAAGGACGGATTTAAGGGCTTTTTCTGTATTGGTTTCAAATGAAAATTGATTCGCCTTTAAAAAGCTTTTAAAATTCGTGAAGTCACTATCGGTAAGCTTAAACGTATCAATATTATAATTTTTGTGTTTATAATAAAAGTCGGTGGCATAATCAAAAATAAGATAGTCGTTTACAATGGCCGATGTTAGTGCGGTGTTTTTAGAACCACTCATAACCTCATCTGGGAAAATACCACCACCATCAAACACTTTTCTACCGTTTTTGGTTTTGTACTCATTGTAGTTTTCCTGTTTTACCCTAACAGCTTCACCCTTTTCGTTCTTGTGCCAATAATCCAAAGCTTGAATACATCTTCCCGAAGGCGTATAGTATCTTGAAATCGTTATTTTTATTTGGGTGCCATAGGTTAATAATTTTGGTCGTTGTACCAAACCTTTGCCAAAGCTTCTTGAACCAACAATAACAGCACGGTCTAAATCCTGTAAAGACCCCGATACAATTTCACTAGCCGATGCACTTCCGCCATCAATTAAAATAACCAAAGGAATGTTGGTATCAATAGGATCTCTTTGGGTATAATAGGTACGGTTGTATTTTTTTACTTTTGATTTTGTGGTTACTACAAGCTGTCCTTTGGGCACAAATATATTCACGACGTCTATAGCTTCATTTACCAATCCGCCCGGGTTACCTCGTAAATCTAAAATAAGTCGTTTGGCACCCTGAGCCTTTAAATCGCGTACAGCATAATTAGTTTGTGAAGATGCCTTTTCGCTAAATTGACTTAATACAATATATCCGGTTTTATCATTTATCATCGAAAAATACGGTACTGCGTTAATGGCAACTTCAGCGCGATTAATAGTTGCAATTTGGGTTTTGCCCTGTCTTTTAAAAGTAACATCTACCGATGTTCCTGGCGATCCTTTGAGTAAATCGCCCGCATCATCTTTATACGATTCCACCATAGTGTTTCCCACTTTAATAATTTCATCGCCTGCTTTTAGGCCTGCTTTGTCGGCAGGATAATCTTTGTAGGGCTCTACGATTACCAATTTATCTTTAAGGGTTCTAACTTTAGCTCCAATACCAGTGTAATCACCGGTGTTATTTATTCTAGCCGCTTCAACATCCTGTTCATTCATAAAATTGGTGTAAGGATCCAAATCTTTCAGCATACTTTTTATGGCAGTATCCATTAAGTCGGCAGGATTGGTTTCGTCTACATAATTCATGTTGATCTCTTTAAATAGATCGGTAAAGATTTCAATTTGTTTAGCGATTTCAAAAAAATCACTTCTAAAGGCCGTTCCAGTAAAAAACACAGTTAGTACCAACAACGGAATGATGATTTTCTTTGTTAAGATGTTTTTCATCAGTATTTATTTTTATTTGATGGACACCTTACTTGAAAATTTATCAAACAATTGCGCCATTTTGGTTTCAATTTGGGTTAAGGTTGGTTTGTCTTTACCAATATACAAAATCATAAACGCATAAGGCGTTGGCATATTGTTAAGATACACATACTTATGCAGTCGAAAAGATTCTCGCATCAGGCGTTTAATTCGATTCCTATCTACTGCTTTTTTAAAGTTGCGTTTGCTTACTGAAACGCCTGTTTTAAAAAGGGTATCGTCATTAAACGTTGTTGGTAGATATACTAAACGCAAAGGGAAGGAGCTCACAGAATCTCCTTCGGTGAACAATTTTTCAATAAGCGTTTTGCTTTTAAGTTTTTCGTGATTTGAAAATGTAAATTTCATAATACTTGCAAGTTACACAAATGTAGTAATTCGTAATAATAACACCCTCAAAAACCAAAGCATGATGTAAATCATCTTTTAAAATTGTGGTTTGTAGTAAATTAACATATTGGTTTAATTGTAAAGAGTTTAACAATGGGATATTTAAATGTTATTAAGCTTACAAAAAAAAGAGATAAAGCACATTACATTCATCAATTATCTAGAGATTTAGAAGCTTTAGACCTGATGATAGAAAAAAACATGATTGAAAAAGGGCCTTTAAGAATTGGTGCAGAACAGGAATTTTGTATTGTAGCCAATGATTTTTTACCCAACAACAATGCTTTAAATATTTTAGAAGATATAAAAGATGATCATTTTACTACTGAAATAGGAAACTATAATCTTGAAATAAACATGGACCCAATAGAGCTAAAATGGGATTGTTTTTCAAGAATGCACGAGGAGTTAAAATATTTGCTTGATAAGGCTAAAAACGCAGCCGACAAGCACGAGTCTAAAATAATATTGACAGGTATTTTACCAACACTATCGCTAAAGAATATAACGATAAACAATATGACTCCTATTGAGCGGTATTATATTTTAAATGAAGCCATTAAAGCGTCAAGAAAACAAGATTTTAATATTCATATTAAAGGGGCCGATGAGCTAAATTTATTACATGATTCCGTCATGCTTGAAGGCTGTAACACCAGTTTTCAAATGCATTTACAAATTCACCCAGATCGCTTTATTGAAACCTATAATTGGGCCCAGGCCATTTCAGGACCAATTTTAGCAATTTGTGCTAATTCGCCATTGCTTTTTGGGAAGGAGCTTTGGAATGAAACCAGAATTGCCCTGTTTACACAGAGTGTCGACACACGCGCCAACTCTTTTTTACTAAACGAAAAGCAATCCCGGGTAAGTTTTGGTAGCCATTGGGAAACAGGAAGCATATCTGATATTTTTAAAGATAACATTTCACGGTTTAGAAGCTTACTTACATCAGACTTTGAAAATGATAGTGTGGAAATACTTGAAAAAGGAGAAATACCCAAGCTAAAAGCGCTTTCCTTGCACAACGGAACGGTATATAGGTGGAATCGATTGTGTTATGGCGTATTAAATAAAAAGCCTCATTTACGCATTGAAAACAGATACATTCCTTCTGGACCTTCAATAACTGACGAAATTGCGAATATGATGTTTTGGGTTGGTGTCATGATGGGTAAACCCAAAAAATATGATAATATTCATAACAAAATGGATTTTAAAGAAGTAAAAAACAACTTTTATGCGGCGGCGCGTTATGGCATGTCCACGCAATTTAAATGGATGGACAGCATTGTATCTAGTCAGGATTTTATAAAAGATGAGCTATTACCTATTGCCTACCGAGGTCTTTATAGTATTGGTATTAACCCAAAAGACGTTGAATATTATTTAGGCATCATTAAAAACAGGGTAAATACTCAAAATGGGGCAGATTGGATGGTAAAAAGTTACCGTAATTTATTAAAAGACAAAAAATGTTATGAAGCCCGTCAAGTATTAACAGCCAATTTATTTTTAAAACAATCCAATGATTATCCGGTATCATCTTGGAATATCTTAAATTCCAATGCCACCACCACCTTTAATATTAGCCGAAAGGTTCAACATGTAATGAGTGTGGATCTTTTTTCTGTGTATAAAAAAGATAGTTTAGAGTTGGTAATTAATATTATGAAATGGAAAAACATTCATCATGTTCCCGTTATAAACAATAATAAAGAATTAATCGGTTTGCTAAGCTGGAAAGAAATTAAGGA
The DNA here is from genome assembly GCA_963974955.1 of uncultured Yeosuana sp. GTDB lineage: Bacteria > Bacteroidota > Bacteroidia > Flavobacteriales > Flavobacteriaceae > Yeosuana. Next base: position 5,029 of record CAXBHA010000065.1, read on the forward strand.
ACATATTAATGAAATTGAAGAAAGCACCAAATGTGTGCAGAATTTTATGAAAAAAAACATTATTACCATATCGAAAGAAAGCGCTTTGGATGATGCACGAGCACTCATGAAAAAACACGCCATTAATTGCCTGCCGGTAGTTACTCAAAATAAATTAGTAGGGATCATTACAAACAACGACTTATAATAAACATGTTAGATAATCCCCAAAGAATTATTGGCTTATTGGAAGGAGATTGTGCAGGACCCACGGTTGTGTTTTTCGGAGGAATTCATGGCAATGAAACGGCGGGCGTGAAGGCTTTGGAACATGTTTTTAAAACACTTAAAACACTTAAAACAGCCAATATTAACGGGACATTTTATGGCATTACGGGAAATTTAAATGCTTTAAAAACAAACCAAAGGTATATAGATGAGGATTTAAATCGGCTCTGGACAAAGGCCCAAATTGCCCAATTGGAACAAAAGACTATTTTAAATAGTGAAGAAAAAGAGCAGCTCGAACTCTTTAGCCTCCTCAATCAAATATTAAACACAAATAATAAACCTTTTTATTTTGTTGATTTGCACACAACCTCAAGCAAAACGCATCCATTTATCACAATCAATGACGCGCTTATCAACAGAAAATTTTCGAACTTATTTCCGGTTCCAACGGTGTTGGGTATTGAAGAGTATTTAAACGGCCCACTGTTAAGCTATATCAATCAATTGGGCTATGTGTCTCTGGGATTTGAATCTGGACAACACACCGACCCGAAAGCTGTTACAAATAGTATTGCTTTTATCTATCTTACTCTTGTTTATGCTCAGGTACTGCCTAGTGATAAACTCAGCGCTTATTATTATAATCACCTAAAAACTGAAGGCGATTCATTGGCTGGTTTTTTTGAAGTGGTTTATTTATATAAAATTAATAGTCTCGAAACATTTGTTATGCAACCAGATTTTAAAAGTTTTCAACCTATTTTAAAAAACACTCTTTTAGCCACTAGTAATGGTAAACAGGTTAAAGCAAAACGAACGGGCAGTTTATTTATGCCATTATATCAGGCAAAAGGGAAGGAAGGTTTTTTTATTATAAGAACCATTCCTGTTTTCTTTTTAAAGTTATCAGAATTGTTAAGACAATTACATTTTGACAGCCTACTTATTTTATTACCAGGTATTTCAAGGCAGAAGGAACAAAAGGATGTGTTGTTGGTTAATTTAAAAGTGGTTCGGTTTTTCGCTAAATCACTATTTCATTTATTGGGCTATCGCAATCAACACATTAATCATACTCACGTGACTTTATATAGCAGGGAACGTGTATCAAAAAAGGCAATGTATAATCAACAACTTTGGTATAAAAGGAGTTTAAAAGGGTTCGATGTCAATTTATGATTTGATATTGATTATAAATACATTTTTTCAAAAGGATTTATAGGTACTTTTTAAAACTATTATTTACCAGATTTATGTCCGCCATGAGTCCTTTAGGATCTATTTGAACACCGCTTATAGGTTTGGAAGTTTCAAAGGTGTAAGTTGGGTATGCCCACGCCCAGTCTGGAATAATAGTTGCGGAGGTTTGTTTCTCACCACGCATCATTTGTAAGGGGATATAAAAACTTTCTGTAGTATCATCAGTATACGTTACGGTTACATCAATTGGCATTGGCATTAAGCCAATACGTTCTAAAGTTACCACATTACCTTCTACTGTTTTAACACCATAATCAATGGTATTTGTAGTTTGGGCAAAATCGGTTAGATACCAACCTAATTCTAAACCAGATACTTTTTCAGCTGTACGAATTATGTCGTTTGGTGTAGGATGTTTAAAAGAAAAATCTGTAAAATATTTTTTAATGGTTTTTTTAAGATTGTCCTCTCCAATTATATAACCCAATTGGGATAAAAAAACCGCCCCTTTATAATAAGACGCTAAACTATAGGCTTTATTAAAAGTATATCTGTCTGCCTGTGTTGTTTGAGGTTGTTCAATACCTGATATTGCAAGAAACATATAGGAGTTATAGGCTTCTTCTAAAGGATTTGCTTTCTCTAGCTCGAAAATAGTATTTACGGCATTATATTCTATATAAGTTGCAAATCCTTCATCCATCCATGGGTGTTCAGATTCGTTGCTAGCCAATAAAAACTGAAACCAGGTATGTGCTAATTCATGTGAAATAACATCTTTTACAATACCTTCGGCTGTACCTTCACCTAAAATAAGCGTGCACATCGCATATTCCATTCCACCATCACCACCTTGAATAACTGAGTATTGTTTATAGGGGTACTTACCAATATTTTCACTATAATACTGCATAAACTCGACGGTTTTAGGCTGAAGCAGTTTCCAGTTATTTTGTTGTTCTTTTGTCATGGTACTCTTATAGAAAAAATGAAGCATCGGACCATTGGGAATCTGCAAAGTATCATGAATATAATCTGGGTCTGCAGCCCAGGTAAAATCGTGTACCTTAGGCGCCACGAAATGCCATGTCAATTTATCGTCTTTTGGTCTTTTTACCTTTCCAGTTTCATAACCATGACCTATTTCATTTGGGTTTTGCAAATAACCTGTACCACCTATTACGTAATTTTTATCAATCTTGATAGTGACATCAAAATCCCCCCAAACACCAAAAAATTCGCGACCTATATAAGGGTCTGCATGCCAGCCTTCAAAATCGTATTCCGCCATTTTAGGGTACCATTGTGCCATTGACAAAGCAACCCCTTCTTTATTATTTCTTCCAGAACGACGTATTTGCACAGGCACTTGGCCATCAAAAAGCATATCAAAAGTGACGCTTTCACCAGGCTGAATAGGTTTAGCCAAATTAACCTCTAAAATGGTTCCAACGGTTTCATAGTTTAAAGCTATTCCATTTTGTGTTAAAGAGTTTACTTTTATATAGCCAATTTCATTTGGTTGCAATTTGCTGATTCGATCTTTAACCCTTCTATCAGGATCTGCAATGGTACGTGAGCGCACATCCATTTCACTACCCGGTTGAAAGGCGTTAAAGTATAAATGATAATAGACACGATTTAACACATCTGGTGAGTTATTTGTATACACCAATTTTTGAGAGCCTTTATACCGATAGGTTTTTACATCCATATCAATGGTCATCGTATAGTCAACATGTTGTTGCCAATACCCTGAATCCTTTATGTTTGATATATACTGATTAGAGGGTGATTTAATAAGGTTGTTTGTAGCACCAATTGACGATGAAATCGCGAGGAAAAAGAATGATATTAAAAAGTGTTTCATTATTTTTTTAAATTGAACGGGATGGAGTTTTAATTTTTTATTTAGCTACCATTTGAGATGCCATTATTAAAGCATTGTAGGCATTTACTATTTTCCCGGATTTTGATAAATCCATAAATGGCTTAATATCATCGGCATTTCCACCCACAATAACATTTGTTTTAACAGGCAATCCAGAATTCATTAAAACTTGTTTTACTTGTGCCGCTGTTAATTTAGGATAATACGAACGAATTAAAGCAGCGACTCCAGTAACATCAGGTGCTGCCATGGAAGTTCCGCTTTTGGAATCATACTCATTTTCAGGTGTTGTAGAATAAATATCAGATCCAGGTGAGAATACATCCACAGAGAATTTTCCGTAGTTAGAATAACCAGCCACCATTTCTGACCCATATTTTGGGGTTAATGCGCCAATGGTCATATACGTATCGGATATTTCCGGTCCATTATCTACTTGGTCGTTAGGGTATGATGCCTTTTTGTCTAGATTAACACTCTCATTACCCGCCGAAATAACCATTAAAACATCATGCTTACCCGCATAAGCAATAGCATCTCTTACCCAATCACTATGAGTTGCATAGTATTTACCAAAACTTCCATTAATTATTTCCTCCGCACCCTCTTGACTAAAAGAACCATTAG
>CAXBHA010000066.1:0-8889 GCA_963974955.1 uncultured Yeosuana sp.
TTTCACTCCATTCTGAATGACAAAAATGGTATTATGAATAAATACGGACATTCAAAAAATATTAACATAATAATAAATAAACCACCGTTACAATTGTTACAAATTCCAATCATTCATTTATATCGATTCTGTTTTTTGTTTTTTCTTATCCTTTTCGGTTGCAAAAACAATTCTTCAAAAAATACTGATAAAGTCTCCACTGGTAAACATATTATTTTAAAATATGCCCATGGTTTCTCTATTGTTGATTATGGGACCTATAAAATGTTGGAAATTAAAAATCCTTGGCCAAAATCTGAAAAAACGTATCGTTACGCTTTGGTCCCTGAAAGACAAAAAGTTCATTTAAATAAAGCTGACTTTGAAGCTATTTTAAAAATTCCTATAAAAAAAATAGTGGTTACTTCCACAACACATATCCCTGCATTAGAATTATTACATGTTGAGGAATCATTAATGGGATTTCCAGGAATTGATTATATTTCTTCGGAAAAAACCAGGAAGCGAATTGATAACGGAACAATTAGAGACCTTGGTAAAAATGAAAGCATTAACACTGAAGTTCTGCTGGAATTGCACCCAGATGTCGTGGTTGGTTTTGGAGTTAATGGGAACAACAAAACTTTCGAGATGATTAAAAAATCAAATATACCAGTGCTATATGACGGTGATTGGGTTGAAAGTTCGCCTCTTGCAAAGGCGGAATGGATAAAGTTTTTTGGTTTACTTTACAACAAAGAAAAAGAAGCCGATTCCATTTTTAATACCATCGAAAAAGAATATCTTCAAGCCAAATTATTAGCAAAACATGTTAAAATTCAACCTACTGTTTTAAGCGGAGCCATGACTAATGATATTTGGTATTTGCCCAATGGACAAAGTAACGAAGCACAATTATTAGAAGATGCCAATACCAATTATTTGTGGAAAGAATCCGAAGGAACCGGTAGTTTAAGTCTTAATTTTGAAACGGTTTTCACAAAAGCAAAGGATGCTGATATTTGGTTGAATCCATCAAATTTTGTTAGTTTAGATGCACTGAGAAAAAGCAATTTACATTACACAATGTTTAAAGCTTTTCAAACTAAAAAAATCTATTCATTTACAAATACAACTGGAAAAACCGGAGGCGTCTTGTACTATGAATTGGGTATAACCCGACCAGATATAGTCTTAAAGGATCTGATAAAAATTTGTCATCCTGAATTATTAGAAAATTATAAACCTCTTTTTTATAAACCTTTAGAATAATTGTCTAGCTCACCAACATACAGCAGTTCGTTTATTGCACTAATTGTTGTGCTTTACTGGTTTTTATAATAAATATAAGTTTAGGTTCCGTTTATATCCCTTTAAAAGAAGTTTTTAAAAGTATTATTGGTAGTGCAACAGAACAAGAAAATTTTCAATATATAATTCAAAATTACAGAATCCCGAAAGCAATTACAGCTATTTTGGTTGGTTCTGGTTTGGGTATTTCTGGCCTTTTGATGCAAACGCTTTTTAGAAACCCATTAGCTGGTCCTTTTGTCTTAGGAATAAGTTCTGGCGCGAGTTTAGGAGTCGCTTTAGTGATTTTGGGGTCGAGCATGTTTGGAGGCGTTTTTGCAACGTTCCTTATATCAAAATGGAGTGTGGTTATCGCGGCAAGTTTAGGAAGTTTTTTAGTCTTATTATCAGTCATGATGGTTTCGTTAAAAATTCGTGATACTATGGCAATTCTCATTATTGGGCTAATGTTTGCAAGTATTACCTCTGCCATTGTAAGTGTTCTCTCCTATTTTGGTTCTGCTGAACAGTTGCAACAATACATTTTCTGGGGATTCGGTAGTTTAGGCAATCTGTCCTGGAATGAATTGGCTATTTTTATTGTCATTTATTGTATAGGAATTATATTGGGTATTCTATCCATAAAACCTTTAAACACATTGCTCTTAGGCGAAAATTATGCCAAAAGTTTAGGTTTAAATATTAAAAGAAGTCGGCTAACAATTATAATTGCCACCAGTTTGTTAGCTGGTACTATTACCGCTTTTGTAGGACCTATTGCTTTTATTGGATTAGCAATTCCACATATGACACGGCAGATATTCAATACGTCTAACCATAAAATATTGTTGCCTGCTGTATTTATATTTGGAGCCATTATTATGCTTATTTGTGACAGCATTGCCCAAGTTCCAAATAGCGATTTAACATTGCCCATCAACGCAATTACCTCATTAATTGGTGCTCCTGTGGTGATATGGTTACTGGTAAGGAAACGTAAAATAATATTTTAGACAATGGACAATGGACAATGGACAATGGACAAAATTCGTGTATTCGTGACTGATAAAACCCAACATATCATTTAATTTTTGAATGTCCGTAATTTGTCATAAGTCTGAAAATATAATAATTTTGTCATTCCGACAAAGGAGGAACCGCATTGGTTTTCAATAGATTCTTCATTTCGTTTCACTCCATTCTGAATGACAAAAATGGTGTTATGAATGAATACGGACATTCAATTTTAATTTTGACTAAAGATGAAAAACAAAAGACAAAAGACTGATTACACAACCATTTGGAATTTGGAATTTCATTGTTGGAATTCATTCAATTTTTATTCGTGTATTCGTGGCTGATAAAACCCAACATATCATTTTAAAAACGGAAGGTCTATCCATTGGTTATTCTTCAAAAAAAGGACCATCAATCGTTGCTTCAAACGTTAATACAAACCTTTACAAAGGAGATCTTGTAGGATTAATTGGTGCCAATGGAATTGGAAAATCAACCCTGTTACGCACATTAACTAATGTTCATAGCCCATTAAGTGGTTCAATTTATATCAATAGTATAAACATTAAAAATTATAATGCAATTGATTTAGCTAAAGTAATGAGCTTGGTTTTAACCGAAACAATGCCGTCTAAAAACTTAACTGTTTATGAACTCGTTGCTTTAGGAAGACAGCCTTATACTAATTGGGTTGGTTCCTTAACCAATGAAGACATGAATAAAGTGAATGAATCCTTAAGACTTACTAATATCGAAAATTTAAAATACAAAAATTGCTTTGAATTAAGCGATGGTCAGTTACAAAAGGTAATGATCGCAAGGGCTTTGGCTCAAGATACAGATCTCATTATTTTAGATGAACCTACTACACATCTCGATATGTACCATAAGGCGTATATATTAAAACTACTTCAAAGATTAGTGAAAGAAACGAATAAAACCATACTGTTTTCATCGCATGAAATAGATTTGGCCATTCAGTTATGTGATAAATTAATGGTTATGACTAAGGAAGCTGTTGTATCCGATACACCTTGTAATCTTATTTCAAACGGTACTTTTAAATCGTTATTTCCGAAAGATTTGATTTCGTTTGATGAGAAAACAGGAAGTTTTAGAGTTAAGAAATAATCAAAACCCTAAAATGTTTTACGTATTAGAATGCTTTACTCTTCTAACAAAAAAAATTATCTTTGAATAAATTCCTATTTAAATGAACGACAGTCTTTTTCTTATCATCGCTATTCTGCTTTCTGGCGGAATTGGTGCCTATATTGGCATAACCTTTACAAAACTTAAAAGCAAAAGTGAAAAAAGTGCCTTAGGCGAGCGAATTAATCAAATGGTATTAACTAATGATGAATTAAGACAAAATATTACTAAAACCGAAATTGAGAAAGAAGATATTAGGCGCGAAAAAGAACTATTAAGTTATGAATTAGCAGGAAAAAATGCCGATTTTGAAAATCTGAAACAAAAAAACGAAGAGCAAAAGACCGAAGTCGAAAAGCTTCAGGAAAAATTCACTAAAGAATTTGAGAATCTTGCCAATAAAATATTAGATGAAAAATCAAGTAAATTCACAATTCAAAATAAAGAAAATTTAGATGCCATATTAAAACCTCTTCAGGAAAAAATTCAACATTTTGAAAAACGTGTAGAAGAAACCAATAAAGAAGATATTAGCCGAAGTGCCGATTTAAAGAGGCAAATTATAGGTTTAAAAGAGCTTAATGAACAAATGAGCAAAGAAACCAATAATTTAACCAAAGCGCTTAAAGGCGACACAAAAATGCAAGGAAATTGGGGAGAATTGGTTCTAGAACGTGTTTTGGAACGCAGTGGATTACAAAAAGACAGCGAATATTTTGTACAGCAAAGTTTTACAACTGAAGGAGGCAAGCGCGTTATGCCAGATGTTATCATTCATCTTCCAGGGGATAAAAAATTAATTGTAGACTCTAAAGTTTCCTTAATTGCTTACGAAAGATATATAAATGAAATTGATGACGCACTAAAACCATCACAACTTAAAAACCACGTCATTTCTGTTAAAAAACGGGTAAGCGAATTGGGTGAAAAAAACTATCAACAATTATATGCAATGGATAGCCCCGATTTTGTTTTATTATTTATCCCCATTGAATCGGCATTTGCCATTGCATCCATGGAATATCCAAATTTATATTCAGATGCTTTTGAAAAAAATATAATTATAGTGACCCCAACTACGCTATTAGCCGTCTTAAAGACCATTGATAGCATGTGGCAAAACGAAAAACAAAAAGAAAACGCCATTGAAATTGCTACACAAGCAGGAAGACTTTATGATTCGTTTGTTAATCTTACCGAAGAATTAATTAAAGTTGGCAACCAGATTGGAACCGTTCAAAAATCATATGAAAGTGCCATGATAAAGCTTACTGGAAAAGGAAATCTTATTAAACGCGTAGAGAACCTAAAAATTTTAGGTGCCAAAGCTAGTAAAGAACAAAACCAAAAATTGCTAAAGCGTGCCCAAGAAGACGAATAATTAAGGAATGACTATGTTTAAAACCATTAAAGAATCTCAAGTAACCATTACCCAATTAATGCTCCCTTCGCATTCCAATTTTAGTGGTAAAATACATGGTGGACTCATATTAAGCCTAATGGATCAAATTGCATTTGCTTGTGCATCAAAACATTCCAGAAATTATTGTGTGACGGCCTCTGTAAATAAAGTCGATTTTTTAAATCCTATTGAAGTTGGTGAGCTTATTACCTTAAAAGCATCGGTGAATTTTACAGGTAGAACATCTATGGTCATTGGTGTGCGAGTGGAGTCTGAAAATATTCAAACGGGAATAAAAAAACACTGTAATTCATCTTATTTTACCATGGTAGCAAAAGATGACCAAGGAAACAATGTTACAGTTCCAGGTATTATTTTGGACACAAAAGAAAGTGTAAGACGCTTTTCAAGAAGCATAGAACGTCAAGAACAGGCAAAACATAGAACGAATCGATTTAAGTCATCAGAATTTAAAATGGATGAATACCTTGAAATTATTAAAAATCAAAATGCAAAATTAGAACTCTAGTTAAATAAAACTGTCTGAAAAGTCATTGCAATGGCATTTGTCAAGTTGAACTTGCCGAAATCATTGTTGATTATCAATAGGTTAATATTAATAATAGAAACTGTATGTCATTCCGAACATTGCTGAGAGTAAAATATTTTTTACTTGAAAGTAGCTAGCGAAGCTAATGAGTAGGAATCTCATAATTATAAGATTTCTCGTCGTTCATTCTTCACTCTGTCGAAATGACAAATCACTAAAACACAGTCTATTAAAACTAAAATTAGATGGTTATTTATATCGAACCCACATTATTTATTCAAATACATTTTTCGTCTGGAATACAAATCGTAAAACTGGTCGTCTTTTAAACTGTCTATAAATAAGATGCTTTCGCCAGTACTTTTCATTTCTGGGCCCAGTTTTTTATTCACGTTAGGAAATTTATTAAAAGAAAATACTGGTTGTTTAATGGTATACCCATTTAACTTAGGGTTAAAATTAAAGTCTGTAACCTTCTTTTCTCCCAACATTACTTTTGTCGCATAATTTACATAAGGCTCGCCATACGCTTTCGCTATAAAAGGAACCGTACGAGAAGCTCTTGGGTTTGCTTCTATAATATAAACCATATCGTCTTTTATCGCAAATTGAATATTTATCAAGCCTACCGTATGCAATGCTTTTGCAATTTTAACCGTATGATCTTTAATTTGTTGCATTACCAAATCACCAAGATTAAAAGGAGGCAACATAGCATTGCTATCACCGGAATGGATTCCACAGGGTTCTATATGTTCCATAATTCCAATGATATGTACATTTTCACCGTCGCAAATAGCATCTGCTTCAGCTTCAATAGCACCTTCTAAATAATGATCTAAAAGCAATTGATTTCCCGGCATTACTCTCAATAAACTAACCACATGCTCTTCCAGCTCCTGCTTATTAATTACAATTTTCATCCCTTGTCCACCAAGAACATACGATGGCCTTACCAAAATAGGGAAGTTTAACACATCGGCAATTGCTGCAGCTTCATCTGCTGTTGTAGCAATATCAAATTCTGGATACGGAATATTATTTTCCTTTAACAAATTAGAAAAATGCCCTCTATCTTCAGCTAAATCTAATGACTCAAAACTGGTTCCAATAATCTTAATTCCGTATTTAGATAATTTCTCTGCAAGTTTCAACGCAGTTTGACCACCTAACTGAACGATTATGCCTTCTGGTTTTTCGTGCTTTATAATATCGTAGATATGTTCCCAAAAAACAGGTTCAAAATATAATTTATCAGCAGTATCAAAATCGGTTGAAACGGTTTCTGGATTACAGTTAATCATAATGGTTTCATATCCACATTCTGCGGCAGCCAACACACCATGAACACAACAATAATCAAACTCAATGCCTTGACCTATTCTATTTGGGCCAGAACCCAATACTATTATTTTTTTCTTATCAGAAACAAGGCTTTCATTATGGGCAAAACGCTTTCCATCAGCCAATTGCATGTCGCTTTCAAATGTAGAATAGTAATAAGGCGTTTGCGCTTTAAATTCAGCTGCACAGGTATCAACAAGTTTGTAAACACGATTTACACCAAGTTCTTCCCTTTTATTATAGACCTGACTTTCTAAGCACCCTAACATATGTGCTATTTGTCTATCCCCATAGCCCTTTTGTTTGGCTTCTAACAATAAATCCTTTTGGATAGTATCAATTTTATACGTAGAAATTTCCTTTTGAATCAGATATAATTCTTCATATTGTTTCAAAAACCACATATCAATTTTAGTGATTTCATGAATTCTGCTCAAAGGAATCCCCATTTGAATGGCGTCATAAATTATAAAAACGCGATCCCATGATGCATACGTAAGCTTTTCGATAATTTGATCGTAATTGGTATTGCTTTTTCCATCTGCACCCAATCCATTTCGCTTAATTTCGAGTGATTGTGTAGCTTTGTGCAGTGCTTCTTGAAACGAACGACCAATACCCATAACCTCTCCGACTGACTTCATTTGCAATCCTAAAGTTCGATCACTTCCTTCAAATTTATCAAAATTCCAGCGTGGTATTTTTACAATAACATAATCCAATGTTGGTTCAAATAAAGCCGAGGTAGATTTAGTGATTTGATTTTCTAATTCATCCAAATAATACCCAATAGCCAATTTAGCCGCCACCTTTGCAATTGGATACCCAGTTGCTTTACTTGCTAGTGCCGAAGAACGTGATACACGAGGATTGATCTCAATAGCAATTATATCTTCATTTTCATCGGGACTTACCGCAAATTGCACATTACATCCACCTGCAAAATCGCCAATACTACGCATCATATGAATGGCCATATCACGCATTCTTTGATACGTTTTATCACTTAAAGTCATTGCTGGTGCAACTGTGATAGAATCGCCTGTATGAATTCCCATTGGATCCATATTTTCGATGGAACAAATAATAACCACATTATCATTATCATCCCTCAGTAATTCCAATTCAAACTCCTTCCAGCCTATTAAGGCTTTATCGATCATCACTTCATGAATAGGAGATACTTCCAAGCCACGTGTTAATAATTCATCAAAATCTTCTTGTTTATGCACAAAGGATGCTCCTGCTCCACCAAGCGTAAAAGAGGCTCTGATAACTAATGGAAACCCAAATTCCTGGGCAATTTCTTTTCCTTTTAAATAAGAGGTTGCAGTTGCCTGAGGCGCCATTGGTATGCCAATTTTCAACATTAACTCTCTAAACTTTTCTCGGTCTTCAGTAATGTTAATCGCCTCAATATCAACCCCTATAATATCAACCCCAAAATCTTTCCAAATTCCCTTTTCATCGGCTTCAATACATAAATTCAATGCCGTTTGGCCGCCCATTGTTGGCAATACTGCATCAATTTGCGGATGTTCTTTTAATATTTTAACGAGTGATTTTGTAGTAAGCGGAAGTAAATAAACATGATCTGCCATTGAAGGATCGGTCATGATGGTCGCAGGATTGGAATTGATAAGTACAGTTTCAATTCCATCTTCTCTAAGTGACCTTAAGGCCTGTGTTCCAGAATAATCAAACTCACATGCCTGTCCAATAACAATAGGGCCAGAACCAATAATTAATATAGATTTTAGTTTTGGGTTTTTTGGCATTTTACTTTTGTGTTTTCTAGTTTAATAAAAATATTTTGTTTTAAGATATAAAAAAAGGCGTTACACCTAAGCAACACCTTTAATTTATAAGTAATGATAAATCATTATTTTTTATGTCTAGTCTCAGTAGATACAGACAGCTTTTTTCTTCCCTTAGCTCTTCTACGAGCTAATACCTTTCTACCATTAGCAGAAGCCATTCTTTCCCTGAAACCATGCTTGTTTCTTCTCTTTCTTTTTGACGGCTGAAACGTTCTTTTACTCATTGTCTAGTATCTTTAAATCTGAAAATTGTATGTCTTTTTTTAAATTTTGGCGTTTACCAAAACCGAGCGCAAATATACAAAGAGTTTTTACTTTGACAAACCTTATTTTAA
>CAXBHA010000067.1:0-8873 GCA_963974955.1 uncultured Yeosuana sp.
TCCATTTTATTCATATATAACAGGAGCGCTCGTTAATTTTGCTATTCCCTCGGCAGGTGGTGAATTTGCCGTTGTTGGACCAAGTATTATTAATGCTGTAAAAAACATAAGCACGGGCATGCCTATTGAACAGGTTAATGCAATGATTATTAGAGCCTCACTATCGGTAGCATATGGAGAAAGTTTAAGTAATTTATTACAACCCTTTTTTTTATTGTTGGTTATGCCGGTTATGGCAGTGGGCATTAAAATACAAGCGCGCGATATAATGGGGTATTTAGTAATTCCATTTATGGTGTTTTTAATTATTCAATTGATCTTGGTTACCTATATGCCACTTTAATATTGATGGGCGGAATAATTTTTTTTATTATATTTAGGCATCCAACCAATTAATATGAAGCAATTTAGATCGCCTTTAGAGGCATTCCTTTATTGGGAAACGCAGGCTCCAAATCAAATCTTTTTAAATCAACCTATTCATGGCAAAGCAAAAACATATACGTTTGTAGAAGCTGGAGAAGAGGCTCGTAAAATTGCAGCTGCCTTAAAAAGTTACAATCTTCCAGAGCGAAGTCATGTGGCTTTGCTGTCTAAAAACTGTGCCCATTGGATAATGGCCGATTTAGCTATTATGATGGCTGGCCATATTTCTATTCCACTTTACCCAACATTGAATGCCGAAGGCATTAATCAAATTCTAGCGCATAGCGAATCTAAAGCCATTATTATTGGAAAGTTAGATGATTTTGAATCTCAAAAATCCGGTGTTCCGGATATTCATAAAATAAGCATTGGTCTTTATGGAGAAAAGGTAGGTGATCTGTGGGAAGATATTGTTTTAAATAAGCAAATGTTAGCACAGGTTTATACTCAAAAACCTGACGATTTATATACCATTATTTATACGTCTGGCACTACAGGAAACCCGAAAGGCGTCATGCATACAGTGGGCAATATTATAGAAAGTTCCAGTACAATAATCAATGAGTATTCAGCTCCAAACCACATCGATTTATTCTCTTACTTACCGCTAGCACATATAGCCGAACGACTTGAAATTTCTGGATGTGGACTTATTTTGGGTTCAAAAATTTCATTTTCAGAATCCCTAGAAACCTTTGCTTCCGATTTGGAAAAAACACAGCCTTATATATTCTTTGCTGTTCCTAGGATCTGGGCAAAATTTCAAGAAAAAATTTTAGAATCGATTCCTCAAAAACGATTGAATATTGTTCTTGCCATACCATTTTTAAATACTGTTTTCAAAAATAAAATAAAACAAAAATTAGGATTAAAGAGAGCAAAAATCATTGTATCATCAGCGGCTCCAATTTCTGTAAGTCTCACAAAATGGTACAAACGTATTGGAATAGACATTATTCAAGTGTACGGTATGACCGAGGATTGCGTGATTTCACATAGAAACTTGCCCAATGAGAACAAAATAGGTTCAGTTGGCAAGCCTTATCCCAACATAAGTGCCAAGCTATCAGCCGAAGGTGAGATTTTAGTGAAAAACAAATGTTTGATGACAGGCTATTTTAAAGAACCTGAACTAACAGCGAATACCTTTACAAAAGAGGGCTATTTAAGAACCGGCGATATAGGCGAATATGATCACGATGGTTTTTTAACCATTACGGGTCGTGTAAAAGACCAGTTTAAAACCGATAAAGGAAAATATATTTCGCCATCTCCTCTGGAATTAGAACTAACTAAAAATACCGATATTGAACAAATTTGTGTTGTTGGCACGGGTATTCCACAACCTATTGCTTTAATTACATTATCAGAATTAGGAAAGGCAAAGTCCAAAGAAGCTTTATGTTCAGGTTTAATTGAAATAGTTAATAAAGTTAATCCAAAGTTTTCAAAACACGAAAAAATTGAAAAGGTCGTTGTTATGAAAGAAGATTGGAATGTCGATAATGGTTTAACCACACCAACCTTAAAATTAAAACGCAATGCCATTGAGAGAATTCATCAACCCTATTACAAGTCTTGGTTTAAAATGAGTGAATTCGTTATTTATGAGTAAAATGACAACAACCAGACTTCTTTGCATCGGTGATAGCTTAACTTATGGCTATGAAATAGAACCGTCAAAACGGTGGACAAATTTACTTGAAAAGGATTTAAAGATTAAAGTCTTTAACTTTGGTATCAATGGCGATACGACATCAGGAATGTTATCCAGGTTTTCAGAGGCAATAAAAACAAAAAGACCAACACATACTTTAATTTTTGGAGGCACTAATGACTTGTCGTTTGGGTTAACCAATGAGTTTATTATATCTAATGTTTATGCCATGTGCAAACAGGCGCTATATTTTAATGTGTTGCCCATAATTGTTATACCAACGCCATGTTTCAATCTAAACGAACTTAATTTTAAAGAAGAAAACTATGCTGAACGTATCTTGAGTTTTCAAGAGGTTTTGATGCAGTTTTGTTCAAGTAAAGACATTAAATATATTAATTTTAGTGATGACTTGACTTCAGATTGTTTTATGGATGATGGTATGCATTACAATGAAAAGGGACATAAAATAATTGCAGATCACTTTCGAGAGACATTGCGCATCCTTGGCTAAATATTCTTTTTAATGATTACCTTTGCCTAAATTTTAATTTTCTATAAATGAAATCCACTCTGTATTCCTTAACACTATGTGTTTTATTATTTAATTGTTCAAAAGAAAACAACATTTCTAAAACTAAACTGTCAACAGATAATCCTTTCAATGTATCGTTAAATCAACCAATGGATTATGCAAAAGTTACTGGGTCTTCAATAGCTGAATACGTAAATTTTACTATTGAAAATGCCAACAAATTAATTGGAGAGATTAAAGCTGTTAAAGATCCAACTTTAGAAAACACTTTTATTGCTTATGATGATGTTCAAAACATAATGAGCAAAGCTAACAATAATGCTTTTATGCTGTATTGGTCTTCAACAGATTCGATTACAAGGGCGAAAGGATTAGAGTATTCAAAAAAAGTTGATTCGTTGAGTACCGTAATAAAATCTGATAAAGAATTATTTAGTCAATTTGAAAAATTTTCAAAAACTGAGGATTATAAAGCATTACAAGGGCATAGAAAATTATTTGTAGACGATATTTTGCAGAGTTTTATATTATCAGGAGTTAATTTGGACGAAAATAAGCTTAGCAGATTTAAAAAGTTAAAAGCGGACATCACAGATTTAACATCTGAATATTCCATAAACATGAATACGGCAAATGAGGTTGTGAAAATTGATCAAAAAGGAGCCGAAGGCTTACCAGAAGCGTTTAAAACAACTTATAAAATTGCAGAGAATAGTTATGAAATACCAGCTATAAATTCAACGTCAGGACCAGTATTAAGTAATGCCAAGAATGAGCAAACCCGAAAAGATTTTTATATAAAATTTAATAATCGAGGCGCCGATGAAAATTTAGCAATATTAGATAGCTTGGTAAAAAACCGCTACGAATTGGGACAATTAATGGGCTATCCTACTTATGCGGCCTACAATTTGGTTCCTAAAATGGCAAAAAAGCCTGAAACGGTTTGGAATTTCATCAATGATTTGGTGTCAAAATCAAAGTCAAAAGCCTTAGAAGATGTTAAAGTTTTAGAGGATATTCGAAATAAAGAGAAGAGTATAAAAAGTGAAACTCCAATCAATCCGTGGGATATTGGATATTTCAATAATGAAATTTTAAAAACAAAATACAATGTAGATGGTGAAAAATTAAGGGAATATTTCCCTATGGATTCTTGTCTAAATGGTATGTTGGCTATTTATCAAAACCTTTTAGGCCTACAGTTTAAAAAGGTAGAGCATCCTTCGGTTTGGAGCGATGATGTTGAATTATACGAAGTCTATGAAGGTGACACATTAAAAGGCCGCTTTTATTTGGATTTATATCCAAGGCCCAATAAGGAAACCTGGTTTTATGGTATGGAATTGGCAAGTGGAAAAAGCACACCGCAAGGTTATCAAGTTCCTGTAAAAATGTTATTGGGCAATTTCACTAAGCCAACTGAAACGATGCCTTCTTTATTGAGTTTTGGAGAATTAAGGACTTTGTTTCATGAATTTGGGCATATTATGGAAGGGGTATCTTATGAAGGTGAGTTTAGCTTACAGAGTAATTCTAAAAGTGATTTCGCAGAGGCGATGTCTCAAATGTTTGAAAATTGGTTAAAAGATTATGATATTTTAAGCAGTTTTGCCAAACATTATAAAACTGGTGAGGTGTTACCAAAAGAGATGTTTGAAAATATGAAGAAAGCAGAAAATCTATCTTCAGGGTTGGGTCTTCAACGCTCATTGAGATATTGTATTTATGACTTGAATCTCTACGACAAATATAATCCTGAAAAGCCTATTAACACAGATGAATTATGGAAAATCATTGATAACGAATTAGGAGTTATGCCACTGTATGTTGAAGGCACACATCCACAGGCTTCTTGGATACACATTAACACGCATCCTGTTTATATGTACGGGTATTTATGGAGCAAGGTATATGCTCAAGATATGTTTACGGTTTTCGAGAAAACGGGTTTACAAGATCAAGCTACAGGTGTTAAATACAGAAAGTTAATTTTAGCAAATGGCAGTCAGCGTGATATAGTTGAGGCAGTAGATGAATTTTTAGGCAGACCTTCAAACAATGAAGCATACATTAAGAGTCTAGGATTGGAATAATTACCTATGATGATAAGGTTCGTTCCTTAAAATAGTAAAGCCTCTGTAAAGTTGTTCAATAATAAATAGTCTAACCATTTGATGTGAAAATGTCATTTTTGAAAGTGATAATTTACCTTGTGCCTGTTGGTAAACATCATCAGAAAAACCATAAGGACCACCAATTACAAACACCAATTGTTTGATTCCTGAATTCATGTGTTTTTGCAAATAATTGGAAAAAGAAACAGAATCTAATTGTTTGCCATTCTCATCCAATAAAATTAAAATATCAGCTGCATTGATTGCGTTTAAAATAAGGTCGCCTTCTTTTTGTTTTTGTTGTTCTTCACTTAAATGTTTCGCTTTTTTTAAATCAGGAATTATCCCAAAAGAAAACTTAACATAAAAGTTTAAGCGTTTTTGATACTCATCAATTAAAGTTTGAAGTGCTTTGCTATCTGTTTTGCCAATGGCAAGGAGTTTTATGGTCATAAAAACAAAATTACTATTTGAAAATTATCAATTTAGTGTTTTCAAAGATAAATTTTATAAAATCCGTAATTTGAAATCTAATTTAGTTTAGTAATTTATTATTTTAGCAGTAAATTTTATACCTCAATGATTACAAAGGAACAGTTTGATAAAGAAATTGAAATTATAATTGCAAACGCCATACGAGAAGATGTAGGCGATGGAGATCATAGTTCATTAGCCTGTATCCCAGAAGGAGTTAGAGGTAAGGCAAAGCTATTAGTAAAAGACAAAGGTGTTATTGCCGGGGTCGCCTTTGCGAAAAAGGTGTTTGCTTATGTAGATAAAACCTTAAGAATTGAGATTCTTATTGAAGATGGGGCAGAAGTATCTTATGGAGATATTGTTATGTATGTAGAAGGTTCTCCACAATCAATTTTAAAAGCAGAGCGTACCATAGCAACAAAAACCAGAATGTTTGTTGGTTTATTGAAAGGCACACGAACAAGAATACTAGATACACGAAAAACAACGCCCGGTATTCGTGCTTTAGAAAAATGGGCCGTTAATATTGGAGGCGGTGACAATCATAGATTTGCCCTATATGATATGATTATGCTAAAAGATAATCACATCGATTTTGCCGGAGGCATTACGAAAGCTATTGAAATGGCCAAACACTATTTAAAAGAGACCAACAGGGATTTAGATATTATGGTTGAAGCGAGAGATTTAACAGAAGTTAGCGAGATATTGAGAAGTGAAGGCATTTATAGGATTTTATTGGATAATTTTGACTACGAAGACACCAAAAAAGCAGTTAAGTTAATTGGTAACAAATGCCTTATTGAATCGTCGGGCAATATTAATGAAACTACCATTAGGCACTATGCCGAGTGTGGTGTAAATTATATTTCCTGTGGCGCATTAACACACTCTGTCCACAATATGGATTTAAGCTTAAAAGCAATTAAATAAGGAGCATAAAAGTAAGTTTTTGAATTTGTTAAAATAGAAAGTAAATAAATTTTTAATTTAATAACTTTACCTAAAATAACAGAGACAATTATTAATGACAAAACCTATTGAAGACAAACTTTCTAAAATTCCAATTTTAAATATTTTAGCAAAGTTATTAAAGAGAATAAAACTTCCCGGTCTTGAAGGACTTTCATTGTACGATCTCATTGAACTTTATATCACCGGTATAGTAAAAGGTGCTTTAACGACTCGTGCAAGCTCGATTGCATTTAGTTTTTTTATGGCATTGTTTCCCTTTCTGTTATTTGTTTTGATTGTAATTCCCTATGTGCCCATTGATGATTTTAAAATTGAATTTTTAAGGTTTTTAGATTCGTTTCTACCACCAAATACGTCCGATTTTTTCTTTCAAAATATATTTGAGGATATTGATCAATCGCAACGAGGTGGTTTAGTGTCAACGGTATTTTTATTATCAATTCTTTTAATGGGAAATGGCGTGAGCGCAGTTTTTTCTGGATTTGAAAATTCGTACCATGAGCAATTAATAAGGAATGTGTTTAAGCAATATTTATATGCTTTAGGCGTCGCTCTTATTTTGGCATTTTTACTTATTTTTACAATTGCGGTGCTTGGTTATTTTCAAATTTATGTCGTGCAAAAACTAATAGATGCGTTAGGAAATCAAGGTTTTGAAGTTAAATTACATGCGGTGTTTTGGTTTGATGCCGCCAAATACATATTTTTTATTATCATGGTGTATTTAGGAACAGCCACGCTATATTATTTTGGAACGTGGGAAGGTAAAAATTCTAAATTCTTTTCCATAGGAGCATTGTTTACTACCATTCTAATTATTTTAACATCGTACTTATTCGGAATTTATATTGAAAATTTTGGGCAATACAATAAACTTTATGGTTCTATTGGGGCATTATTGATATTGCTGTTTTATCTATGGTTGAATTCCAATATTTTATTGCTGGGCTTTGAATTGAATGCAACGATACGGCTTTTGAGAAAGCAAAATATGAGAAAGAATGAATAGACAATTGTTATGTTTCTTGCTGATGGTCATGATGACTGTTTCAGTTGCTTCTCAAAGTATTTTGGGCAAATGGCGAACGGTCGATGATGAGACCGGAGAGGAAAAATCGATTGTGGAAATTAAAGAGAGCAACGGAAGAGTATTTGGTAAGATTATTGAAATTTTTGACCCTCAAAAACGCGATTTGCTTTGCAAATTCTGTAAAGGCCAAGACCATAATAAGCCTATTCTGGGATTGGACATCATCAAGAACATGAAAAAAGATGATGACTCTTATAGAGGAGGCACGATTACTGACCCGCAAGACGGTAAAACTTATAGATGTCGCTTAAAACTCGACGATAAAAACACCTTACAGGTAAGAGGTTACATTGCCTTTTTTTACACCACACAATACTGGAAAAGGGAAAAGGAATAAACACAGCAGATGCAATATTTTATAGACGTCATACTTCCCATTCCACTAGAAAAGCTATTTACATATAGTATAACAGCTGCAGAAGCAGATTTTTTGAAAACAGGTATGCGGGTGTCTGTTCCTTTTGGAAAATCAAAAATATACACGGGCATTGTTTACAGAATTCATAATGATGCTCCTCTAGTTTATGAGGCAAAAGATATCCATCAAATTTTGGATGAGGCCCCAATAGTTAATGCAACACAACTTCAACTTTGGGAATGGATAGCTAAATACTACATGTGTACACTAGGCGATACCATGCGAGCAGCGTTGCCTAATGCCTTTATATTAGAAAGCGAGACGGTCATTCTATTAAATACCGATAAAAAAATTGTTGAGAACGATTTAAAAGATGATGAGTTTTTGGTGTATGAAGCGTTGCATCATCAATCGTCCTTAAAAATCCATGACATTGCAAATATTCTTGATAAAAAAAATGTGCTGCCCGTCATTAAACGTTTAATTGATAAAAAAGCGGTTTTTGTTGAAGAAGAAGTGTACGAAAAGTACAAACCAAAACTAGTAAGATATGTAAAACTAAACGTGCGTTATGCATCCGAAAAAGCACTTCAGGCCTTATTAGGCGATTTAAGCAGAGCACCTAAACAAAGTCAAGTTGTTCTGAGTCTATTCTCAATTTCAATAAAAACAAAAAAGCCCGTAAAAGTTACAGAATTAACTGTTGAGAGTAACGTTTCATCGGGGATTGTTAAGACATTAATAGACAAAGGTGTTTTAGATGAGTATTATATTCAAACAGATAGAATACAGTACTCTGGAGAGGATAATGAAGCGACAAAAGTACTGAACGAATTTCAGGTAAAAGCTTTAGCTGAGATAAAATCATCATTTAAGAATCAAAATGTAACCTTGTTGCACGGAGTAACCTCATCGGGTAAAACAGAGATTTATGTAAAATTAATTGAGGAAACATTAGCTGTTGGAAAGCAAGTGTTATACTTGTTGCCAGAAATTGCCTTGACAACCCAATTAGTAACACGGTTACAAAATTATTTTGGAAAACAAGTCGCCATCTACCACTCAAAATATTCCTCGCAAGAGCGTGTTGAAGTTTGGAATCATGTTTTGGAAAATACAACTAAAGCCCAGATTGTACTAGGTGCGCGGTCGTCTATATTTTTGCCTTTTAACGATTTAGGATTAATTATTGTTGATGAAGAACACGAGCAATCATTCAAACAATTCGACCCGGCTCC
>CAXBHA010000068.1:0-8795 GCA_963974955.1 uncultured Yeosuana sp.
CGTGTGTGTGAAGCTTGATTCTCATGGGTGTTTCATCTTTTTTAAAGTTTAAAAACATCATATAATTGGTGCACATGTTTTATTGCGTTTTCAGTGCGATCGGCATGCGTATCGCTTATAAATATTTGCCCAAAGTTTTCATCATCAACCAATCGTATAATCTGTGAGACCCTTTGTTCATCTAATTTATCAAAAATATCATCTAATAATAAAATAGGATTCACGCCACTTTGTTTTTTAATAAAATCAAATTGAGCCAATTTTAAAGCGATTAAAAATGATTTTTGTTGTCCCTGACTTCCAAATTTTTTAATAGGATGTTCTTCAATATTAAAATGTAAGTCATCTTTATGAATCCCAACACTTGTGTACTGTAAGGATCTATCCTTATTGATATGGTTATTTAAAAGTGCGTTTAAGTTGCTTTCAAATAAATCACTTTGGTAAACTAAATCTACAACTTCATTGCCATTGCTAATGGCTTTATACCGCGATTTGAATATAGGAACGAAATCTTTTAAAAAAGCCTCACGCTTTTCAAAAATTTTTGAGCCATAATCAGATAATTGTTTATTGTAAACATCTAATGTATCAGCATTGAACGTGTGGTTTAAAGCAAAATATTTCAATAAGGCATTACGTTGGGTTACAATTTTATTATAGTTAATTAAATCAGTCAAATAACTTTTGTCACTTTGTGATATTACACTATCAATAAATTTACGTCTGGTTTCACTACCTTCAATAATTAAATCCCTGTCGGCGGGCGAAACGATAACCAGTGGCAAAAAGCCAATATGTTCACTAAATTTTTCGTAGGCCTTACCGTTGCGTTTTATTGTTTTTTTTTGACCTCGTTTTAAGCTTATAATAACTTTTTCATTTTTATTATCTTTAATATAGTCTCCATTTAAAACAAAAAAATCGGTATCATGCTTAATGTTTTGGGTGGCTATCGGATTAAAATAGCTTTTTCCAAATGATAAATGATAAATAGCATCCAACACATTGGTTTTCCCAATTCCATTATTTCCAACGATGCAATTTATTTTCTCATTGAATGCGAAGGATTTACTGTCAAAATTTTTATAGTTGAGCAATGAAAGGGATTTTAAAATCATATAATAGGTTACTTATGGTCTTTATTATTGTACATGTATTGAAAATACCGTCCAAATTATTCAAAAATAACAAATAAATAACCTTTAATTTATGAAGAAAAATTATATTTTTGCACCGCATAAATTTAATATATATGGCCACTTATAATAAAAGAGGATTTAAACCAAAAAATAAAGAAGAAAAACAGCATAATATCGAATCAGGCTCGACAACTGCTGAAGTTTTTAATACTCTTGATGTTACTGCATCTAGAACAGAGGCATTCGTAGAAAAAAACCAAAAAGTTATTTTTATTATTATTGGATTGGTAGCTGCTGTAGTATTAGGTTATTTAGGATACAACGAATTTATTGCAAAACCAAAGCAAACAAATGCAATGAATGATATGTTTCAAGCTCAAAAATATTTTGATGAAGCAGTAGACGCGGTAAATAATACTGAAAAAGATTCATTATTAAATTTATCATTAAATGGCGGTGAAGGGAAATTTGGGATGATAGATATTATTTCTGAATATAGTGGTACACCAGCCGCAAAGCTTGCTAATTATTATGCTGGAACGGCGTATTTAAAGTTGAAAGATTACAAAAATGCTATTGAATATTTAAATGAATTTTCAAGTGATGATGAGGTGTTAGCGCCATTGGCAAAGGGAAATATTGGTGATGCGTTTGTACAGCTAAATCAATTAGATGATGCTTTAGACTATTACGATCAAGCCGCTAAAATGCGTGATAACAATTACACAACACCTATGTATTTATATAAAGCAGGGACTATTGCATTAGATTTAGGGAAAGCAGATAAAGCGTTGACTTACTTTGAAACTATTAAAGAAAAATATCCAGAATTTTCTGAAATTGAGATGGTTGAAGTGCTTATAGGTAAAGCAAAAGTATTGGCAAATAAAGATTAATATGGCTACGGCAAATCATAATTTATCATCCTATGATAAAGCAACAATCCCAAACGCGACAAAATATCGGTTTGGGATTGTTGTTTCAGAATGGAATCCTACTATTACTCATGGCTTATTTGATGGTGCATATAATACATTAATTAAGCATGGTGTTCTGCCAAATAATATTGTTCGATGGGATGTTCCCGGTAGTTTTGAGCTTATTTATGGTTGTAAAAAAATGCAAAAGCAAATGGTAAATGCTGTAATCGCTATTGGCAGTGTGATTCAAGGTGAAACGAAGCATTTTGATTTTGTTTGTGAAGCGGTTTCGCAAGGAATAAAAGACCTTAATGTTTTGGATGCAACTCCTGTTATTTTTTGTGTTCTTACAGATAATAACATGCAGCAGGCCATAGACCGATCGGGTGGAAAGCATGGCAATAAAGGAACCGAAGCTGCAGTTGCGGCAATAAAAATGGCGGAATTGCGCAAAAACAGTTAAAAAGCAATTCCTTTTAAATTCCAATTATCAAATAGACAGTTATTTTACGAGGGAGGAACGATTGTGGTAATCTCTTTCTTCATAAATAGACTGCCACGTTTTACAAAAAAAGGAAAATTCGCAGAGACATAACTAATTCAATTAGGAGGGTTTTGTTAACAATTTTTGGCAATTCCTTTCGCTATATCTGTCTATTTTTAAGTATTTTTGAGGAATATGAGATAGATGTATGTTGTTAAAACCACGAAAAAATAAATCATTTAACTATACCCCTAGATTTTCTAAAGACGGTGAAACTAAAACTAAATTAGAGGAATCTTTAAAGGTTAGAGACTTAAGTTCAAAATGGAGACTTCATCAAGGTTTAGGTTCCAGAAAATCAAAAAATGGAAAGCCATTACTTGTGTTGTTTTTGGTTTTAATCCTTGTTGTGATTTGTCTTTACTACTGGTTAGATATTAAGTATAGATAGTATTGGAATTATGGGGATTTTTAAAGTCAGAAAAAATAAAAAATTCAGTTATACGCCTCGTCACTTTGATGATAAAGGAGAGGGCAGCCCATTTCGAATTAAGCATAAGTTTGATGATTTTCGAAAAACAGTTGGAAGTAATACCGGATTGAAAACAAAGCTTAATAACGCCATAGATGATTTTAAAAGCCATCCAGATAAAACCGCAAATAGGCGAATAATTATTATAGTTTGCATTCTAATTTTGGTATTTCTATTTATCATCGAATTTGATTTATCAATATTCTTTTCAAAAAAATAAATGGCTGACATTATTCAACTATTACCCGATCATGTGGCCAATCAAATTGCTGCTGGAGAAGTTGTACAGCGACCTTCCTCAGTCGTTAAAGAATTACTGGAAAATGCCATTGATGCCGATGCAACAACCATAAAACTTATTATTAAGGATGCCGGTAAAACACTCGTTCAAGTAATTGATGACGGTAAGGGGATGAGCGCTACAGATGCCCGATTAAGTTTTGAACGACATGCCACATCTAAAATAAAAACCGCCGAGGATTTATTTGATTTGCATACCAAAGGGTTTCGTGGTGAAGCTTTGGCTAGTATCGCAGCCATTGCACATGTCGATTTAAAATCCAAACAAGCTCTTGATGAGGTTGGTACTTCTGTAGTTATTGAAGGCAGTGAAATTGTATCTCAAGAAGTTGTTGTAACCCCAAAAGGGACTTCTATATCGGTAAAAAATTTATTTTTTAATATTCCTGCAAGACGAAATTTTTTAAAATCCAATACCGTTGAATTGCGCCATGTTATTGATGAGTTTCATAGAGTTGCGTTGGCACATCCAAACATTTCGTTCATCTTTTACAATAACGGTAGCGAAACATTTAATTTGCCAGTTAGCAATTACAGGCAACGCATCGTTAATATCTTTGGAAATAAAACCAATGAAAAATTGGTTCCTGTTATTGAGGACACAGAAATTCTTGAAATTACAGGGTTTGTTGGTAAACCAGAATATGCAAAGAAAACGAGAGGTGAGCAGTATTTTTTTGTAAATAATCGTTTTATAAAAAGTGCCTATTTAAATCATGCTGTATCGTCGGCATTTGACGGACTGCTTAAAAATGGCACCCATGCCAGTTATTTTTTAAACTTAATGGTTAATCCTCAATCCATCGATATTAATATTCATCCTACGAAAACCGAAATTAAGTTTGATGATGAACACACCTTGTATGCTTTATTGCGTTCGGCAGTAAAACATAGTTTAGGTCAGTTTAATATTGCACCTGTTTTGGATTTTGAACGGGACCCCAATCTTGATACTCCCTATAATTACAGTAGAGATTTAAATAATGGGCCGACTATAGAAGTTGATAGAAGCTTTAATCCGTTTCAAGAAGAGAAACGTTCAAATGGAAATGCCAAGTCCTATAAAAAAGAGTCTATATCAAGTTGGGACAGTTTATACGTAGGATTGGAATCAAAAGGAACAAAAACACAACAGGATTTTAGTGAAGTACATTTTGAAAGTGATACGGAAACCGAATCTTTGTTCGATGATATAAAACAGGAATCCATTCAAACAACGTATCAACTTCATAATAAATATATAGTTAGCGCTATTAAATCAGGCATGTTGGTTATGAATCAACATCGAGCGCATCAGCGTATTTTGTATGAGGATTTTTTAAAGAATTTAACGGTAAAAGGAGCTGCCAGTCAGCAATTGTTATTTCCTCTGCAACTGCATTTTTCACTACATGAAATTGAGGTTATAAAAAGTTTAAGAGACGATCTTGAACACGCTGGATTTATATTTTCAAATATTACTAGCGATTTGGTTGAGATTACTGGAGTGCCTATTCGTATTCCTGAAAGTGAAGTGTCTATAATTTTGGAACAATTAATAAGTGATATAGAAAATGAGGTACCTGACAGCAATTTTAGTGTTACCGATTTACTTGCAAAATCACTAGCAAAGAGTTTGGCAATTAAAACAGGGCAACCCCTTAAAAGGAGCGAGCAAGAACACTTGTTGAATAGTTTGTTTGCTTGTAAAGAACCAAATGTATCACCTACCAATAAAATAACATTTGTTACCATGAATGTTGAAGAGTTGGATAAAAAATTTATTTGAATATGATAAGAATATCAGAAACCGTAAAGCACTTAATAATACTTAATACGATTATGTTCATAGGAACTTTGACCATAGGCAACGGTACTTTGTTTTATGATTTATTTGCCTTACATTTTCCTAAAAACCCAGCGTTTGAACCTTGGCAAATCATCACACATATGTTTATGCATGGTGGTGTAATGCATATAGTATTCAATATGTTTGTACTTTGGATGTTTGGTACGCCGGTTGAACATTATTTGGGTTGGAAAAAGTTTTTGTTTATATATGTATCGGCTGGACTAGGGGCGGCAGCATTGCAATTAGGGTATTATTATTTTCAATTTTTCCCTTCTTATAATGCATTGATTGGTTCTGGTCTCACACCCATTGAAATAGCCCAAATGTTATCCAATAATGAAGTTGTTAAAGGTATTTCTCAAGCACAATTTTTGGATCTTCAACATATTTTTCCAGTTTTTAATACGACCATGGTTGGGGCCTCAGGATGTATTATGGGAATTTTGGTAGCGTATGGAATGTTGAACCCAAATGCTGAATTGATGCTTATTTTTTTACCAATTCCAATAAAGGCAAAATATTTTATACCAGGTATTATTATTTTAGATTTAATTTCTGGACTTACAGGTCAGTCATTTTTTAGCCCAAGTAATACGGCTTATATGGCACATGTTGGCGGCGCTTTAATAGGCTTTGTTATTATGTGGTATTGGAAAAAAAACCAGTTTAATAAAAACCGTTGGAATTAATGACCCTCACTCAAGATATAAAGGATAAATTATCTCGGCTTAATGTTTTAGAAAAGATTATTATCATTAATGTGGTAATTTTTGTTTTGGGGTTACTGCTGCAATTAACACAGGGAACCTTTAAGCAATCTAGTTTAAGCTGGTTGGAATTACAGAGCGACTTTTTTACCTTTATTGCCGAACCTTGGACTATTATATCTTATGCATTTGTTCATTATGATTTTTTGCATATTCTTTTTAATATGCTTTGGTTATATATTATTGGTCAATTATTTTTGAATTTATTCAATCCAAAACTGGCATTGAACGTTTATTTTTTGGGAGCTATTTGTGGCGGCCTCTTATTTATAGCATCTTACAGTTTGTTTCCTCAAATTTTTGCTACTGGTAACCGTTTGGTAGGTGCCTCTGCATCTATAAGAGCTTTATTGATTTTTTTATGTGCCTATTTTCCATCTAAGGAAATTCGATTTTTTACGTTTAATTTAAAACTTTGGTATTTTGGATTGGCAATTGTAATTCTCGATACTATAGGACTTTTTGGAACAAATTCCGGTGGGAATGTGGCTCATTTAGGTGGGGCGGCATTAGGTTATTTTTATGCTATTCAATTAAAAAAGGGACATGATATTGGAAAAGGTTTTGAACGTATGATGGATTGGGTAGTTGGCCTATTTAAAAAATCTAAGAAATCACCTTTAAAAACGGTTCATAAAAACAAATCCAAAGTTGGTGGCTATACCAAAAGTGATTTTAATGAATTTAACCACCAAAAGAAAATCGATGTTATTTTAGATAAAATAAGCAAAAGTGGTTACGATAGTCTAAACGCTGAAGAAAAAGAATTTTTATTCAAATCCGGAAAATAATTACAATGAGGAAACTGCATCTTATTGATAAAATTGTATTTGTATTTAATGCCATTGTGGCTACCGTTTTGTTAATATCCTTTATTTTACCTTTTCTTCCACCAAAAACGTTTTCAGTTCTTTCCGTTCTTAGTTTAAGTGTGCCAATTCTTATTATTTTTAATGTATTGTTTTTTTTATACTGGTTATTAAAAATTAAAAAACAGCTTTTCTTATCGTTTGTGGTATTAACTATTGGCTATGTCTTTTATGGGTCGTTATATAAGTTTTCATCCTCTTCAGAAGAAGTCTTGCCCAATAATCAGGATTTTAAAGTAATGAATTATAATGTGCGGTTGTTTAATTTGTACAATTGGATTTCAGAAAAGAATGTTGACATAAAAATTGTGGATTTTATTAAGAAACAAGCACCCGATATATTAAGCATACAAGAATATCATCCCGATTCGCATATTGATTTTTCTTTTTTCAAATATAAATACGAAAAGTTTTCAGGTAATAGAACCAAGCACGGACAAGTTATTTTATCACAGTTTCCTATTATTAATTCGGGTTCTGTGGAGTTTCCAAATACCGCTAATAATGCCATTTTTGTTGATGTTGTTAAAAATAAAGACACTATTAGGGTCTATAACATACATCTTGAGTCCTTACGTATTGATACCGATGTTGATAAACTTAAACAAGAGGGCTCAGAACGGTTGCTTAAACTTGCTGGATTAACCTTTAAAAGGCAACAATTTCAAACAGAATTGTTTTTATTGCACAAAAGGCAGAGTAAACATAAAATGATTATTTGTGGTGATTTTAATAATACGGCATTTTCTTATGTCTATAGAAAAATTAAAGGACACTTAAATGACACCTTCAAAAAAGCAGGAAATGGATTTGGCAGGACCTATGATTTTAAGTTTTTTCCTGTGAGAATTGATTTTATTTTTGCCGATGACGCCTTTTCAGTGGACGCCTTTAAAACCTTTGATGATCATTTTTCCGATCATTACCCAATTATGACCACCCTTAGTTTAAAAGAGTAGATTTATAGGTTTACATAAAGGAGCAATCTACAAGGTCTGCAACAATATGGATTACCAAACCTAAACCAATTAAACGGGTTTTCTTCGGAACTAACAATAAAACATAAATCCCAATTGCCAAATAGGAATGTAACGGGTGAAAATTGATGCTACATCTATGAGAATCAAATATAGGGTTTGCTAGCAGATGATCTATGTCTATCAATATTCCGGATAGCATGATTAAAAAAGCAGAAATCCACATCTTTCTATAAGCTATCAAAGCCACAAGAAGTGGCAGCAATATATGACATCCATAATGCGCAATTGTTTGAATCATTATGGTACTTTTAATATTTGAGAATCTAGGTAATTTAGAGCATTTGGTCCTTCATTACATAATAAGTCTAAGATACTTAGGTTGTTTATAAATCCATATTTGTGCGAAAACACTTGGGTATAAGGTTTAAATTTTGGCTCTTCCATTTTTGCATCCACCAGAAATCTAAAATCGGTTTTGTCTTCTACAGGTTTTTTATAGAAATCTGTTTTTGTATAATTGATGTCAAGCTGTAAACAATCACAAACCACTTGAAAACACTTAAAATTGAAATCTAAAATAAAACCGGTCTTCATTTTAAATACGGGTTCAAGGTCATCTTTATAAAATTCAAAAAAAGGCGATGTACTATAGGCTGAAAGCAGCGATTTCCAATGAAGATCTTGCCAATTAGTATCTTGTGATATTTTTACATCACGATATTTTTGACGCTTTTTTTGCGTGTGAATTACGGGAATATTCAACAACAACTTTCCATTAGCCCCATAAATATATGTTCGATTTCTATACGTTTGCTTTAAAAAATTATCATCCATTTCAAAAGTTACCCGTTTAGCTTTTACAATAGCTACAAAATGTGCAATATTTGGAAAATAAGTTGGATGGAGAATTATGTTCATTTGTAGATGCGTTTATCTGTTTATTTGATAGTTTCTTAACGCATTCAGTTTA
>CAXBHA010000069.1:0-8610 GCA_963974955.1 uncultured Yeosuana sp.
TATTCTTTTTCAAAAACCTCCTCAATAACAACCACTTTACCATCTACCGCCGAAACTATGTGTTTATTATTAATGGCTGTATGGCGTTTTGGATTTCTGAAAAATTGAAGTATTAGAATAAAAAAACCGAGAAACAACATCCAAAGGGTAGTTTGTAACCAAGGTTTTTCGATAAAATTGTCCACTAACAAAAACGACGCTACTATAAAAACAAACGTACTAAATATAATTTTATGTCCTTCTTTATGAAACATATTGAGTAATTCTTAAAAACAAATAAATAAATGGTGCAGCAAAAATAATACTATCCAAACGGTCCAGTAATCCACCATGCCCAGGCATGATAACGCCACTGTCTTTTACATTTGCCTGACGTTTAAATTTTGATTCAATGAGATCACCTAAGGTTCCAAAAACACTTATAATAATGCTCAATGCAAGCCAACTGGAAAAGCTTAAACTTTGGGTAAAGGTAGCAATAATATAACTTGCAACACATGAAAAAAATAAACCGCCCAAGAATCCTTCAACAGTTTTTTTAGGTGAGATTTTCTCGAAAAGTTTCTGTTTTCCAAAATTTTTACCAATCAAATAAGCAAATGAGTCATTTACCCAAATTAAGATAAATGAGCCCAATAATAAATTGGGATTGTAAATTTTATTGAAATTGGCAATTAAAATCAAAAACACAAATGAGCTCGAGAGATAAAACGTGGTAAGAATAAATCTTTTGGAGATAAACAGTGGGATGGTTTTCTCTGAGAATAAATCTTTAATCAAAAATAATTCGACAAAAACGGTAAGCACCATAAGGATTTGAGTTATTTCATCAAAACCTTTATTTGAGTTTATTATAATTTTCCAATACGCAAATACAAAAAAAAGAGCAGTAAAAATGATATAGGGCACCATGCTTTTTAGTTGAATTAATTTTTTGAATTCAGCTAAGCAAATGAGGCCAAAAATAAAAAAAAGAATTATTACAGCGTATTGATGGTTAAGCGAAATAACCAAGAGTAATACATAAAATAAACCGGATAGCGATCGTATAAAAATTTCTCTCATTTATTAAGGATTAATGTTTTATTACTAGAAAGAAATTTCCATTGAATCATGTTGGTTTTAGTAATAGTCAAGGTCGTTTTTGGCTAGATTCTGTTTATAAGTCTTCTAAAAGAAGCAAATATAAATTTTTTGAACTACTTCCGTAACTTAAAAAGTCTTTTTCATCCAACGATTTAAAATGTTTGATGGTTGTAATGTTTGTTGGGATTTTTTTCCTGTTTTTAGATTTAATTCCTCGTAACCCTTCACCAATATTTTCAGTAATTTGGCTTGTTGTAGCAAAAACAATAAAATTTGCAGGTAGTTCCATGAGCTTTTTTTCGGCAATTTGATTTGAACAAATTAATAAGGAACCGTCATTTGCAATTAAATTTTCGCAAGTAGTTATAAAAAATGTTGACTCACTTGCTTTTTCAGAGGTCAATAAATGGCCTCTTTTGAATTTGTTTTTTAAATTTTTATCAATAAAAAACGCTTTCTTGTCCTCCCAATTATTTTCTTGAATAATATTATCAAGGCTTTCAAAAATTTCGTCTAAATTTTCGCAGTATAAAAATTTACCACCATTAGCTTTAAAGTTTATAGTAAACTTTTCATCTATTGGTAATTTAATTTCTGGCATATATTTGCCACGTTCATTTGATTTTAGTTCTTCTTCTTTGTTGTCAGGTTTCGAACCAAATATTTTTCTAAAAAGACTCATTTAGGTTTTTGCTATTAACTCAGTTTTTATTGGAGTTTCTCAAATATAAAAAATCTTAAACTAATCATTCGATTAATTTAAGATTTTTGTTATTGCTTTATATAAAATATGAAAATTTATTCGACGACAGACTCATTTACATCAGTATTAAAATCACGATGTCCAAATATTTTTTCAAGATTATCTTTAAAAATAACTTCTTTTTCAAGTAATTCATTTGCTAATTTGGTCAGCTTATCTTTATTATCCTCAAGAAGTTTAATAGCTCGTAAGTATTGTGTTTCAATTAAATCGGATATTTCTTTATCGATTAATTCGGCCGTTTTTTCACTATAAGGTTTTGTAAAACCAAATTCATTTTGACCAGATGAATCGTAATAAGTTAAGTTGCCAACCTTATCGCTTAGCCCGTATATGGTTACCATGGCTCTGGCTTGTTTAGTCACTTTTTCCAAATCACTTAAAGCACCTGTAGATATTTTATTGAAAATGACTTTTTCAGCAGCACGACCACCAAGAGCGGCACACATTTCATCCAGCATTTGTTCTGGATGTACAATAAGGCGTTCTTCTGGCAAATACCATGCGGCTCCTAGAGAACGCCCTCTTGGAACAATGGTTACTTTAACAAGAGGTGCAGCATGTTCAAGCATCCAGCTAACTGTAGCATGTCCGGCTTCATGAAATGCTACAGAACGTTTCTCTTTTGGTGTGATAATTTTGTTTTTCTTTTCTAAACCACCAATTATTCTATCTACGGCATCTAAGAAGTCTTGTTTATCAACTTCTTTTTTACCATTTCTAGCTGCAATTAATGCGGCTTCATTACAAACGTTGGCTATATCGGCTCCAGAAAATCCTGGTGTTTGTCTTGATAGAAAATCAAGGTCTAAGTCTTGAGCTTTTTTAAGTGGGCGCAAATGCACTTCAAAAATTTCTTTCCGTTCTCTAATATCTGGTAAGTCGACAAAAATTTGTCTATCAAATCGACCAGCACGCATAAGTGCGGTGTCTAGAATATCGGCTCTGTTTGTGGCAGCAAGTACAATAACATTGGCATTAGTGCCAAAACCGTCCATTTCTGTTAATAATTGGTTTAATGTGTTTTCACGCTCATCATTACTTCCAGACATGGCATTTTTACCTCTAGCACGACCAATAGCATCAATTTCATCAATAAAAATAATGGAAGGGGATTTTTCTTTTGCTTGTTTAAACAAATCTCTAACTCTGGAAGCACCAACACCGACAAACATTTCTACGAAATCTGAACCTGACAAAGAAAAGAATGGAACTTTTGCTTCTCCTGCAACGGCTCTTGCCAATAATGTTTTTCCAGTTCCCGGAGGGCCAACAAGTAAGGCGCCTTTGGGTATTTTTCCACCTAAAGCTGTATATTTTTCCGGGAATTTCAGGAAATCTACAATTTCCTGAACTTCTTCTTTAGCACCTTCAAGTCCGGCAACATCTTTAAATGTGGTTTTAACTTCTGTATTTTGATCAAAAAGTTTTGCTTTTGATTTTCCAATATTAAATATTTGACCCCCACCACCAGCAGCACCGCCCGACATACGGCGCATGATAAAGATCCAAACTCCAATAAGCAAAATAAAGGGTAGAATACTCAATAATATATCTCCCAAGAAATTGTCTTCAGTAATATAAACCGGGGTTAAATTAAGATTTTTCTCCTTTATGACTTCGTTTAATTGATTTTGAAAAATCTGCAAATCCCCAAACTCAAATGTGTAATTTGGCAATCTGGTTGCAGAGGGCAATAAAGAACTTGGTTTAGAATTTTTATGTATTTCTTTGTCTTCAGCTTCTCTTGTTAAATAAACCTTAGCAATTCGTTTATTAACAATTTCAACCTTTTCAACATCGCCATCCCCAACAAATTTCAAAAATTGAGTTGGGTTTGTTTTACTTCCATTGCTTGCGCCAACGCTACTAAATAATTGTATTGCTAAAAACATAGCTATTACAATACCATAAATCCAATATGGATTGAATTTAGGTTTTTTGTCTTTAATGTTTTTCTTATCGTTTGTCATTCTTTTTTAATAACTAGTTTCTATTATTGTTGTTTTTGCATCTCCCCACAGACTTTCAATATCATAATAATCCCTAATGTGTTTTTGAAATACGTGTATCACAACATTTACATAATCTATTAAGACCCATTCGGCATTGTCTTCACCTTCAACATGCCATGGATGGTCTTTAAGCTCTTTACTTACCTTTTTTTGTATTGATTTTACAATGGCACTAACTTGCGTATTTGAAGTGCCTTCGCAAATTATGAAGTAATCGCAAACCGTGTTTTCTATATCCCTTAAATCAAGAATATTAATTTCATTTCCCTTAACATCTTCAATACCACTTATTATTACCGATATTAATTGGTCTGCGCTTATATTTTCTTTCGCCATTAATTTGATTTAATTTGTGCAAAGTTATTATTTTTTTAGTTCTTTATACTTTAATTTAACCATAAGATTCCATCGTCATATAACAAATAACTTTAAATGCGTATAATCAAACTTGATGCCACCAATTCTACCAATAGCTACTTGAGAAATCTGACTAATGAAGAAGTTATTAATGACTATACGACAGTTGTTGCAAAGAACCAAACTAGAGGAAGAGGCCAAATGGGAACTATTTGGAATTCAGAAGGCTCTAAAAACCTGACTTTTAGTGTGTTTAAGGATCTTTCTGAACTGCAAATTGACTATCCGTTTTATATAAGTATGGCTGTGTCATTGGCATTAATTAAAACGTTACAAAGTTTTTCTATTCCCAAATTAAGTGTAAAATGGCCAAACGACATTTTGTCAGAAGACAAGAAAGTCTGTGGCGTTTTAATTGAAAATGTCATAAAGCAAAGTAATATAAATGCCACTATTATTGGAATTGGACTAAATATTAATCAAACTAAATTTATTGACTTGCCAAAAGCGTCTTCATTAAAACTATTAACTGGAAAAACCTTTGATCTTGATGAGGTTTTACAGGTCATTCTAAAACATTTAAAGCGCTATTTTCTTAAGATTAAAAGAAAGGATTACGATCTTTTAAAGCAAGAATACGAAACGTATCTTTTTAGAAAAGATAAACCTTCAACATTTGTTAATGCAGAAGGTTTTGTGTTTTCTGGATTTATAAAAAATGTATCAATTTCTGGTAACCTTCAAGTGTTATTGGAAGATAACCTTATAAAGGAATTTGATCTAAAAGATATTACGCTCTTGTATTAAATAGATTTAGGAATACTTGTAACAAGCGTTTCGATAAATTTACTAATGGGACCTTTAATCATCATGGCCATCATAGGGTTAAAATCGCCATCGAATATTAGTTGAACCTCACTAGAAGTGTCATTTTCACTAATAATATTTCCTGTAAGCGAAAAGTCTAACTTTCCCCCGGCAGCACCAAGTACAATTTTATTTGGTGGAATGACTTCCTTTTTTTTAAGAATAATCTCTGGCATGCCTTTTAAGGCAAAGATAAATGTATCCTCGCCAAGTACTTCAAACTTGCTAATGTTTTCAGGCATTAGGGCTTCAAAGTTTTTTACATCTGATAAAAAATCAAATATATCTTGTGGTGATTTTTCTACACTTATTTTTGGAGATTCTAAATTCATATATTAGTTGTTTTGTTATTGTAACGGCCTAATTTATTTTATCATTTTCCATTCCATTCACTAGGATTTGAATTCCATACAGACAGTATGGCCAAGTCTTTTTGAGAAATATAATTAGTTTCCAAAGCTTGCTCAAGTAGGCTGTTATAATTACTTAGGGTATTTAATGCAACATCTTCTTTTTTGAAATTTTCAGCAGCAACCTTAAAACCATATGAAAAAATAGCCACCATGCCTTTAACATTCACATGAGCCTCTTTTAAGGCTTTAACAGCATTTAAACTGCTTTTTCCTGTGCTTATTAAATCTTCTACAACCACAACATTCTGGCCTGCTTCAACAAAACCTTCAATTTGGTTTTTTCTACCATGTTCTTTGGCCTCGGGTCTTACATATATAAAAGGTAAGCCTAAATATTCGGCTACCAATATACCAATACCAATAGCGCCTGTTGCAACCCCGGCAATAACATCGGGCTTACCATAAAGTTTTTCAATTTCTTTAGCCATCGTTTCCCGAATATAAGTTCTAATGGTAGGAAATGATAATATGATACGATTGTCACAATAGATGGGTGATTTCCATCCCGATGCCCAAATAAATGGTTTTTTTGGGCTTAGTTTTATGGCATTTACTTGCAATAAAACCTCGGCAGTTTGTCTGGCAGTTTCTTTATTAAAAATCATGACCACAAAATTACGTATAAATTTAGTTTTTCATAACCGTTGATTATGAATAAAAATATTTTTTTCAACAATTGCTTATTTGTATTGAAAAATGATATTTTTACCATATTGTAATTGTTAAATACACCACATGTATAAAGTTTTTGTCAACGACAAGCCAATAATTTTAACAACTATTGTTGAGCAAGAAACGGGGTTTAAAAATTATTTGCTCAATACGGTAAATATTGGAAAAGTTATAAAAGAACTTAATACAACCTCTTTAAAAGAGGTTAGGCTTATTCATAAAAATAAGGATAAATTAATTAAAAAATTTTTAAAAAAATTACCAAATGTTGTTGCTGGAGGCGGTAAGGTTTATAATGATAAAGGGGATATTTTGTTTATTTATAGAAATGATAAATGGGACTTGCCTAAAGGAAAAGCTGAAGAAAGAGAAACTATTGAAGATACAGCCATTCGAGAAGTAACTGAAGAAACCGGTGTAAACGGTTTAGAAATTGTAAAGCCATTAGAAACTACGTATCACATATTTAAGAGAAATGGACAACATAGAATAAAAGTAACCTATTGGTTTGAAATGAAATCTGCCTTTAAAGGTAATTTATATGCTCAAGAAGAGGAGGGGATTACCAAAGTGGAATGGTTAAATAAAAAACAAACCCAAGAAGCTCTTGAAAATTCCTATGCCAATATTAAATTATTAGTTTAACCTGTAGATAGGATACTGCAAATACGCTTTTTCAAAATAGTCACTTTGTTGATGTAACCAATCTAGTTGTGCGTACCAATTATTTGCAAATTCAATATCATTTTTCTTTTTGGTTTCGAATGTTTCTTTTAAAACAGGGTTTTTGTTAAGTAGTTCTGAGGCCAAATCTTCCCATACATAAGGAGAAAATTCTTCTTTTTGCTGTAAAATAGTATCAAAGAAATTCCAATTGAAAAAAGAATCAGGCGCTTGAGGTTCTAAGGTTTCCATGAGATATCGAACAGCCGGTTGGTTTGTTTTAATTAAATAATCTCCAGTTTTAAAAGTAACTGTTTCTGTATTATTTTGAACGGTGGTATTGAAATGCGGATAATGACCTTCAAAAGGTGATTTATATGTTTCGAAAGTTTTAATTTTATAGGTTTCTACTGTTATAACTGTATCTTTTTCAAATGGATTCATTTCAACTTCATTCAATTTTAATAAATCAATTACATTAAACCAGCCTTGCGGAATTATATATGCTTTAGGAATGATAATTTCGTTGCTGGGTTTAAAATAATCATAATAGGTGACAGGTTTGTTAAATGGTTGGTTTCTATCATATTTTAATCTGGGAAGACCTGTGATTTCACTCATTATAGTTTCGCCTTCAAATCCTTTAAAATTTAAAGTAGTGGTTTTTGTAGAATCAATTACCCAATTTACAGGGTATTTAGACCCTTGAATAAAATTTTCATTTGAATTGGTTCTTAAATCAGCAATAATTTTTTGATCTTCCTCAACAATTTCAATCATACTTTTCATAAGCTCATAAGCTCATAAGCTCATAAGTGCCATAAACTCTTTGTTTGTAAGGTTTTAACATGTGGGTTTCTACCATCATTCCCAGCGTATTCCATAAAGTTGTATAACCTGTTGAATATCTTGGCGTATCAAAAAACTGATTAAAGCCTGATTCTGGAACGCTGTTAAAAACATTGACATAGGGTGTGATATCCAATTTTTTTTTAGCCAATTTTTGCTCCAATTTGGGCATCATTTCATTATGAATATAATCACCTAAATTTCCGCCAAGTTTATTGTGTTGTGTAAATAAATGTGTTAATGTATATTGATAATCTGCACCATTACTTACATGGTTATCAATAAAAACATCGGGGTTTATCAAATGAAAAATTTGGGTAAATGTTTTAGCATTTTTTGTGTCACATTTAATAAAGTCCCTGTTTAAATCGTAGTTTCTGGCATTTCCTCTAAATCCATATTCTTTAGGACCATTTTGATTAGTACGTGTGGTAGCGTTTCTATTCAAACTTCCACCAATATTATAGATAGGAATAGTAACCAATACGGTGTTTTTAGGAGTTTCAATCGTGCCATCTGCCAAATCTCGAAATAACATCATTGTCGCATCAATGCCATCCGATTCTCCTGGATGTATGCCATTATTTATAAGAATGATGTTTTTTGTTTTATGAATGGTGTTAAAATGAAATTCTTTATCAGGATTTAAAGTAATTATATGAAGTGGTTTTCCAGAATCAGTCATACCTATTTCTTGAATTGAAATCTCCCGGTATTTTTCGGCTAAATTTTTATAAAATAAAATGGTCTCATCATAAGTGGCTGTTTCCATTCCATTAGATTTTTCAAATTGTGTTTCAAAATCAAAATTCTCCTTTTTATAAGAAGAATTACATGATATAATTAAAATAAAGAGAATAGCAACATAAAATAATTGAATGTCCGTATTCATTCATAATACCATTTTTGTCATTCAGAATGGAGT
>CAXBHA010000070.1:0-8603 GCA_963974955.1 uncultured Yeosuana sp.
TTTAGACATGGTTGCAAAGGTAAATTGTAAGTTTGATAAATGCTCATTGGATATTTGTTCTCCTTCAAACGCTCCATTTTCATTTGTAGTAGTTAGTATAATATCAATTTGTTCCTTTTTCTCTTTAATATTTTCCTTCTGAATTAAAGAATTCAAATGGCTTGTTACATTGGAAGCAAACCCTTCATGTAGTGTTTCTAAAAACACCACGTTTAACCCAGGTTTTAGAACGTTGGAGATATCATCAACCAATACATAATTGGCATCTTTACCATCTTTATCTTTTCTTGCATAGACTTGCCTTGCATTCGGAAAATCCTGTTTTAATTGATTGGCAACCACTGCATTTTTACTATCTGAAATGATGATGATATTTTTTACATCGGGCAGTGATTGTACATAACTTACAATTTTATTTTTTAACATGTCGCTTGAAGGTCTCGATTGAAACACATTATCATACAATTTAAGATTCTCTCCTATAGGGGAAATAATGGGGACGTTGTACTGACGTAATTCGGAGGACGCTTTTTCAAAAGTATCAGGCGTTAAAGGGCCAATAACGGCATCTACATGTTCAAAATCATGGTCTTCAATAATTTTGGCAACTTCACTCACTTGGTATTTTGTATCATACACATCCACTTTAAGAGAGATTCCCAATAATTTTAATGAATCTATAGCCATTAAAATACCCGATTGAAAATCTAAAGAGGCATTTAAATAAGGGTCTTTTGAAATACTGTTTTTTGTTCCAGCAATAGAATCAAAGTCCACGCGATTTAAGCGAAATGGCAGCATGATAGCTATATGCTTTGTTTTAAAATCACTAATACTATCTGTTAAATCGATAGAGTTCGTAAATCCTTCATCGGATGCAATAGTTTCATTATAAGGGATTTTTAAAATCATGCCAACTTTTAATCCACTTTCATTTAAACCAGGGTTTAAGGTCTCAAGTTGTTCTTGTTCTAAACCTAATTTAAGTTTTAAACGATAAAAACCTTCTTTTGGAAGCACCTTGTAATAACTGTATTGGTCATCAAACTTCTTTTCATCGTCTCGATTAATGTTTGGTACATTTATAATTTCACCATCCTTTAAAACCACATTCATATTTGGGTTTAGGGCTTCCAATTCTGCTACTGAAATACCAAATTTATAAGCAATTCGCCATTTACCTTCTTTTGGTAATACCGTATAAGGCTTTGTTAACTCAACGGTTTCAACGGTCTTAGTAACTTTAAAAATTGGGATTTGAAGTTTATCCCCTTTTCTCAAGCTATTTGAATATAAAAACGTATTGTATTTTTTTATGTCTTCTTCTGTTATATTATATTGTTTTGTTAAGCTATAAAGGGTTTCTTTTCGTCTGGTTTTGTGTGTTTTAAATCCTTTTAATTCTTTTATAATGGTAACTTTCGGTTCGGTATCTACTTTTGGTTTTGGAATGATCAATAAAGAATTTGGCTTTAGCCCTTTTTTAGCATCCGGATTTAAGGCATAAATCGCGAAAGGCGTTACGAAATACTGTTTGGAAATACTTTCAATAGTCTCTCCTTCTTTAACTTTATGAGTTGTGTAGTTTTGTGCGTTAGCAGTATTTATACTAAAAAGAATTGCCAAACATACAACAGAAAAGAATTTAATCATGTAATCTTTTTTTTAATTATTAAGGTTGTCGCATGGTTATAAAATTAATATGCCACAATTTTCATTTTAATAGTATGATGCATATAGCATGCCAAAAAGAAAAATAAGTGTTGCCACGAATTATTATTTAATTCGCTTTTAATATATACGTGAACTTTCAATTATTGGGACATCTGTAATACTCTAAATATAGTTTTTAAATATGTTCTGCCCAAAAATTATTCCCATTCAATAGTAGCAGGTGGTTTTGAGCTAATATCATATACTACTCTATTAACGCCTTTAACTTTATTTATTATATCGTTTGATGTTTTTTGTAAAAATTCATAGGGTAAATTTACCCAGTCTGCTGTCATCCCATCGGTGCTTTCAACTGCTCTAAGCGCCACACATTTTTCGTATGTACGCTCGTCTCCCATAACACCTACGCTATTTACAGGCAATAACATAGCACCTGCTTGCCAGACTTTATCATACAATCCCCATTCACGCAATCCATCAATAAAAATAGCATCCACTTCTTGAAGAATACGGACTTTTTCTGCTGTAATATCTCCCAATATACGAATAGCCAATCCTGGTCCGGGAAACGGATGACGGCCCAATAATAACAGATCGATGCCTAAGGTAGCACCCACACGTCTCACCTCATCTTTAAATAATGCTTTTAATGGCTCCACGATTTTAAGTTTCATAAAATCTGGCAATCCACCGACGTTATGATGACTCTTTATGGTTGCGGATGGCCCACCCGTCGCCGAAACACTTTCAATGACATCTGGATATATGGTGCCTTGTGCCAACCAGGTTACATTTTCAATAAGATGTGCTTCATGATCAAACACTTCAATAA
Organism: uncultured Yeosuana sp.; assembly: GCA_963974955.1. Taxonomy (GTDB): domain Bacteria; phylum Bacteroidota; class Bacteroidia; order Flavobacteriales; family Flavobacteriaceae; genus Yeosuana. Next base: position 2,507 of record CAXBHA010000070.1, read on the forward strand.
AGGCATTCCCAATGGCTTTGCGCTTCTTTTCAGGATCATCAATACCCGCCAATGCATCTAAAAATCGCTTCGAGGCATCCACGCCTTTAACGTTAAGTCCCATACCTTCGTATTGATCTAAAACACTTTCAAATTCATTTTTACGTAACAAACCATTATTAACAAAAATACAGTAGAGGTTTTTGCCGATAGCTTTATGAAGCAACACTGCTGCCACCGAAGAATCTACACCTCCTGAAAGTCCTAAAACCACTTTGTCACTTCCTATTTTATTTTGAAGGTCTTCCACTGTTTCTTCTACAAAAGATTGGGGTGTCCAGTCTTGTTGAATACCCGCAATATGAACTAAAAAGTTTTCTAATAATTGTTTACCATCTGTTGTATGATACACTTCAGGGTGAAATTGAATGGCATAGGTTTGCTCTCCTTCAATTCTAAAGGCCGCATTTTTAACATCTGTAGTACTGGCCAGTAAAACAGCCTTGGTTGGTAAGTGCTTAATAGTATCACTATGGCTCATCCAAACTTGACTTCCTTTGTGGATGTTAGCAAAAAAACCTTCATCCCCTTTAAGGTAAGACAAGTTTGCTCTCCCATACTCTCTTGTATTTGATGGGGCAACCTCACCGCCTGAAAAATGCGCTAAATATTGAGCTCCGTAGCAAACCGCTAAAATTGGTTTTTTACCTCTAATTTTAGATAAATCGAGATGAGGAGCGTTCTCTGCTCTTACTGAAAACGGACTACCGGAAAGCACAATGGCGTTAAATTCCGCAATGTTTGACAGTTTTTTGTTGTAAGGGTGGATTTCGCAATAAATATTGAGTTCTCGAACTCTACGGGCAATAAGTTGTGTGTATTGTGACCCGAAATCTAAAATAAGTACCTTGTTATGTTGCATGCGCAAAAGTAATAATTGATTTTAGAATGACGAATTACGACTCGTAAAATTTTACATTTTTTATCCCATTGAATCCAGGATCATTGCTATATCCTTTTCAGTGGTGTCTGGATTTATAAAACAAAAACGCGATACCGTTTCGAACGAATCTCCAGATTTCCATTTCGTTGGTGTTACTAATGCAAATCCTTTTCTGTGATTTTCATAGGTCCAATTCGTATAATCTTGAGGTTCCCATCCTATTCTACGATATAAAACACAAGATAAACTTGGCTCTCTAACCAATTCTACATATTCGCGTTCTTCAATTAACTTACCAGCAATTTGCGCCAATTCAATACCACGCTCCACTGCTTCTTTATACCTATCTGTACCATGCATTGCCAATGAAAACCATAATGGCAAACCTCTAACTCGACGGGTTAATTGAATTTGATAATCGGTAGGGTTAAAACCATGAGCGCCTTCGTCTTTGAATATATCTAAATAAGACCCTTCTTGAGAATGTGCTTTTTTAGCCAATTCTGGTTGTTTATAAATAACCGCACCGCAGTCGTAGGGAGAAAACATCCATTTATGAGGGTCAATAGTGATACTATCGGCTTGCTCAATACCATTGAATAAATGCCTGACAGAATCTGCAACCAAAGCGCCTCCACCATAAGCAGCATCCACATGAAACCACAATTTCTCTTTGGTGCATATAGTGGCTATCCCTGCTAAATCATCAATAATGCCGGCATTGGTTGTTCCACCAGTCCCAACAACTGCAAATAAGCGTTGTCTTTGATGCTCTGATAATCCATCAATTGTCTCTTGCAAGGCACTTGCTTCCATTTTATCTTCGGTATCCACTAAAAACACATCCACATCGACCACTTTAGCCATGGCTTTTACTGAAGAATGGGCTCCAATAGACGTTATTATAATCCCTTTTTCAACTTTATTTTGATCATTTAAACTTCGCCAATATTCTCTTGCGGTTACTATAGCAGACAAATTAGCCGCCGTTCCTCCACTGGTAAATACACCAAAAGCCCCTTCTGGCAATCCAGTTAAAGAAACTATCCATTTCATCGCTTCATTTTCACAAAAAATACCGCCTGCACCTTCCATCCAATACGCCCCATGAATACTTGAAGCCGATGTTACCAAATCGAACATGATAGCAGCCCTCGTTGGGGATGCTGGCACAAAAGCTAAGTTCCTTGGATGATCTACAGGCACATTTGCTTTTGATAAATGCTTCTTCCATAGGTTGAATGCATTCTCACCACCAATACCTTTTGCTGTAATAGTTTCTCCAACCAAAGCTTTTAACTCTGCTTCCTTTTTAGGCTTTCCAATTTCATGCTCGGTGGCTGAAATTCTACCAATGGCATATTTCATGACATCCAAGGTCATTTCAATTAAATCGATATCTATTTTATGCATTGTTTATTAAAATGTAAGTATTAAAAACTCGTTTTTAAGCGGTTGTAAATTTGCAATCAATTCAGGGATAAGGCGATCTCCGTATTGCAAATAGAATTCTGAAAAATTAGTATTACGTTCTTGCAAGCTTTGATTTGGAAACAATTCATTTTGAATATCTGTCATTCTAGAAACTTGATCTGAAAGTTTTCTTTTTTGAGCTTTAAGCAAACGTTTCTCAAGTTTTTCAAGTCCTTTTAATTGTTTTGCCTCCTGTGCTTTTACGGCTCTTAAAAATGATTTATCGGTTTGTTCCGCTACGTCATACAAGGTTTTAAACTGCTGTTTTAAAAATTCTTTTTGAGAAGAAAAATCAATATCAATATTTGAAATTTCCCTTACTTTTTTATTGATGAAGGTATCGCGCTTTAGAAAAATATCTTCATTTGAAATATTTAAACCTTTAAGTTTTTTGTGTTGCTGTTTGGTTTCAATCAACACAGAATTACGAAGCAATAGTATTGGGAAAGGCACTTTTACTTGATTAAAAAATTCCTTAAGCTGAAACCAATAAGCTAATTCTCCACCACCACCAATATAACAAAGGTTAGGTAAAATAACCTCTTGATACAATGGTCTAGTTATTACGTTTGGTGAAAAACGCTCAGGATGATTTTCAAGTTCTGCCATTATTTTATCTTTTGTCCACGTAATACCTGTATTTACAACCCCATACATGCCATCTTCAAAAACAATGCGTTCACGCAACCCTTGTTTTAAATAAAACACATTAATTTGACGTGGGTTGACTTGAATTTTATAGTTGTTTGCTAATTTGTTTATCCGTTCGTTTGTTTCTGAAACAAATTTAAAAGAGGTTTCGTTTAAAAATTCATTTTTAATGTAAGGAACCAATTGCTGTTTCAATTCAGCATTATTGGCATCAACAATTACCAAGCCATAATCTTTAAAAATTGCATTCGCTAAAAAACGTGTTGCATCTGTGAGATTATCATGCTTTATATAAGCCTCAGTAAATAAATTCCGTAAGGAATCTGCGTACACGCCAACACCTAAATGTTGAGAGAATTGATCGAAAACTTCTGTTAAACCATCTGTGGACAAATCTCCAACAGCTCCACTTGATTCTCTGTTCCATTGTACTTTTTTTCCTTTAAAATTAAAGTGATTTATTTCTTCAAAATCATGATCTTCATTGGCCATCCAATAAACAGGCACAAAATTGTTGTTAGGATATGCTACTTTTAGCTCCTTACAAAGATTAATTGTGGACACAATTTTATACAAAAAATACAATGGTCCCGTAAAAATATTTAGCTGATGTCCTGTGGTGATTGTAAAGGTAATGTCTTGTTGTAATGTCTGGATGTTTTTAAGTGTCGCTTGAGATGCATCAATATTTTGATATTGTTCCTTTAAAACAGAAACTAAAGCAGTTCGTGAACTTGTACTAAAAGACGCCTGTTTTTCGACTATTTGTGCTTTAAAATTTTCAAGTTTTGGAAACCGTTTATAAAACTGTTTTAGCTCTGGGTGTTCATCTAAATAATCACAAATAAGCGATGAAAAATAGCCTGTATTTCTAAATGAGATGGTTTCCGAAAGCATACTAGTTGAATCCTATTTTAACCGTAAATATACAGCTATTCCATTTTTAATTTCTAAAAAATACGTTAAAGAGTTTTTATATAAGATTTTCGTTTAATACAAATTTAAGGCTCACCTAATTTTAACTAAAACCACTTGGTTTTAGTTATGAATTTCAGTAAATTAACATATTCATTTTTAGTCTTTTAATTTTTTTTAATCATGAAAAAACACAGCATTTATAAAAATGTAGCATTTATTCGTTTTACCGCAATGGTTGTTCTTTTATTAAGCTTTCATTTTAGTATGCTTGCCAATAATTTCCATCAAGAACAAGTTAACCAAGATACTCAAACATTTTATGAATTTAAAGGTGTAATACTTGACAGTAAAACCAATACGCGATTAGCCTACGTAGACATCAATATCCTTGGAACCAATATTGGCACCATAACCAATAATGAAGGTGAATTTTTATTAAAAGTCCCCGTAAATTATATGGATAAAAATGTACTAGTGTCCATATTGGGATACCAAAAAAAGGAGATTCCTCTATCTGGTTTTAAAAAAGAAAACACTAAAATACTACTGGATGTCTCTTTAACAGAATTGGATTTTATTAGTGTTTACGGTTCTAAAAACGCAGAGGCTTTGGTGCGTGCCACGCTAGACAGGAAAAACGAAAATTATTATAACGAGAATACGGTTATGACAGCCTTTTACAGAGAAACTATTAAAAAACGAAACCGAAATGCCTCTTTATCCGAAGCAATCATTCAAATTAACAAACAACCTTATATTAACTCAAAACGCGATGAAGTTTTTCTTATAAAATCAAGAAAAAATACTGATTATTCAAGGCTTGATACGCTGGCCATAAAACTTCAAGGTGGCCCATTTAGCACTTTATATACCGATATGGTAAAATATCCGGAATATATTTTTGATAAGAATAATTTATCAGAATACGAGTTTTCTTTTGACCCATCTACACAAATAAATAGCAGACCAGTATATGTTGTAAACTTTAAACAGAGGGGTAACACGAGAAAACCTTTGTATTATGGCAAACTTTATATTGATTCCCAATCTTTAGCGTTAACGAGCGCTGTTTACAATTTAAATGTTGAAGACAAACAATTGGCAAGTGAAATGTTCATTAAAAAAAAACCTAACCGAGTTAAGGCATATCCAACAGAAGCATCTTATAGAGTGGATTACAGAACCCGAAACGGAAAATGGTTTTATGGATATGGTAATATTCAATTAACGTTTAAGGTAAAATGGGCACGTAAATTATTTAATAGTGTCTATACTTTAAATAGTGAGATGGCCATAACAGACTGGAAAATTAGTGATGATACAAATTATAAAGGAGAAAAATTAAAACCTAACGTTATCTTAACAGAAAAAACATCGGGTTTTTCAGATCCTGGTTTTTGGGGAGAATACAATATTATAGAACCTGAAAAATCAATAGAAAACGCTATTATAAAAATAAACAAACAGTTAGAACGCGCTGAAACCTAATTACCGCAATTCAAATAAATTATTCATCAAACCATACTATTGGTTTTTTAATATTTTTTTGAATGTCCGTAATTTGTCATAAGTCTGAAAATATAATAATTTTGTCATTCCGACAAAGGAGGAACCGCATTGATTTTAATGGATTCTTCATTTCGTTTCACTCCATTCTGAATGACAAAAATGGTATTATGAATGAATACGGACATTCAAATAATAAATTTTGAATACATGAAAAACACCAGTCACCACGATGAGCGTATCGCCAAAATGACATTTGCTTCTGTATACCCACACTATCTCACAAAAATCGAGAAGAAAGGAAGAACGAAAGAAGAATTGCATCAAGTAATTGAGTGGCTAACCAGTTTTGATGAAAAAAAACTGAAAGAACTCATTGAAAACAAAGTGACTTTTGAAATATTTTTCAAAAGTGCTTCATTAAACCCTAATTCTAAACTGATTACTGGTGCAATATGTGGCTATCGAGTAGAAGAAATCGAAAACACGTTAACACAACAAGTAAGGTATTTGGATAAGCTGGTGGATGAATTAGGGAAAGGGCGTAAAATGGAGAAAATATTACGAATTGCCTAAATCGAATTTGGAACTATTTGATTAATGTTTATTTAAAAAAGATAATGGCCA
>CAXBHA010000071.1:0-8597 GCA_963974955.1 uncultured Yeosuana sp.
CTGGGGGAGTTGGTGTTTCTGGATTAGAGATGTCACAAAACGCAATGAAATTAAATTGGACTACTGAAGAAGTTGACGCCAAACTACATCAAATGATGTCATCAATACATTCTGCATGTATTAAATTTGGCACCCAAGATGACGGATATATAAACTATGTAAAAGGAGCTAATATTGCAGGTTTTATTAAAGTAGCCGACGCTATGTTGGACCAAGGAATCGTTTAAAACATCCTTTTTATTGAAAACAAAAAAGCTTTCTGAAAATCAGGAAGCTTTTTTTATTTAATTTATATCATTTTAAAGTAAAACTCGTTAGATATAAATATATTTGAAAGTTCAAAATGGTATTATGCTTAAACGAATCGTTGTTTTTACAATTTGTCTCCTTCCACTGTGCAATTTTGCTCAAGACTTTTCGGCACTTTGGAAAGGATATTTCTCGTTTTACAATATTAAGGATGTCGTACAAGGAAATACTAAAATGTATGCGGCTTCAGAAAATGCTGTTTTCAGTTACGATACACAAACCAATCAAATTACTGAAATCACAACAGTTAATGGATTGTCTGGAGAGCAAATATCAACCATTTACTACAGCGTGGAGTATCAACTTTTGATAATAGGATATGAAAATGGTCTTATAGAAATTGCATTCGATAACGGGGACAATGTCCTTTCTATATTAGATATCATAGATAAGCCTACCATTCCACCAACAAGTAAAAGAATCAATCATTTTAATGCCAATGGCAAGTTGATATATATTTCAACCAACTTTGGAATTTCTGTTTACAACTTAGAGAGGCTAGAGTTTGGCGACACCTATTTTATTGGTGATTTAGGAGCCCAGACAAAAGTTACACAAACCACCATTTTTGGAGACTATATTTATGCCGCATGCCAAAATGGAAGTGGCTTACGGAAAGCGTTGCTTACAAACCCGAATTTAATAGATTATAGAAATTGGCAAGTAATCGCTCCTGGTGATTTTATTGCGGTTGAAAGTGTTCAGAGCAATTTGTATGCCGTAGGAACCAACAGAAGCCTTTATCAAATAGTGAATGATGTGTTAGGTGAAAAAGTAGTATATAATAGTCCGCCAATAGATGTAAAGGCTACAGATGGTAATTTGGTGGTTACAACAGGAAGTAATGTGTATGTTTATGATGCTAGCTTTAATACGATCGCTCAAGTAGGGCTAAGTCCAGAATATAACACAACGTATACGTCGGCGACACTTGGTTCTGGAAACATTTATATAGGCACGAAAGCCTTTGGGATATTAAAAACACCAACGCTGTCTCCAGTAGTTTTTGAAGAATTGCACCCTCAAGGGCCCTTGCTTAATAAGCCATTTTCCATTAATGCCACTGCAAATAATCTTTGGGTTGCTTTTGGAGATTATACCTACTTTTTCAACCCATACCCATTAAACAGTTACGGATTTAGTCATTTAAAAAATGAACAATGGATCAACACACCATATAGTGAGGTCTTTGGAGCGAAGTGTTTAAATACAATATCTGTAAATCCGTTAAACATAAATCAAGTGTTTATAAGTTCTTTTTTTAGCGGATTATTGGAAGTAAACGATGACATCCCAACGGTTTTATATAATCAGACCAATAGTGGATTAGAGTCATTGCAATTGCCTTCAGATCCAAACTACATTGATATTCGAGTAGGCCCTGCAGCATTTGACAGTGATGGGCTATTATGGACCGTAACAAGCTTTATAAATAAACCTTTAAAATCATATAATCCAAATACCAATCAATGGAAGTCCTATAGTTTTACAGATATCATACCTAGTGATTTTGGAAGCAATTTAGGTTTTGGGGATTTGGTTCTTGGAAATAATGGCATTAAATGGGTTGCTAGTTATGAATATGGGCTTATTGGATTTGATGAAAACGGAGGCAGCCCTATATTGAAAAATATTAGTAAAGAAGAAGAAAATATGCCTTCCAACTATGTAACGGCGCTGGCGTTGGATAAACGAAATCAATTGTGGGTAGGTACTTTTAGAGGATTAAGGGTTTTGTACAATACCTCAAACTTTTTTACAGACACTAATGTTCGGGTTGAAGATATTATCATTCTTGAAGATGGCATTCCAAAAGAATTGCTATTTCAGCAGTTTGTTTCAGATATTGAGGTCGATGGGTCAAACAACAAATGGGTGGGAACCATTGGTTCTGGGGTATTTTATTTGTCTTCTGATGGTCAAAAAACGATATATCATTTTACCAAAGACAATTCCCCTTTACCTTCAGATACTATTTTTGACCTATCAATAAATGAATTGACTGGTGAGGTTTTTATAGCGACCGATAATGGCTTGGTGTCGTTTCTCAGTGGTGGATCAAATCCCCAGGACGATTTGCAAAACGCTTTTGCATATCCAAATCCAGTTCGGCCAAATTTTAACATCGTTGAAGAGAAAGTGAAAATCAAAGATATTTCTGAAAATGTCAATATTAAAATTACCGATATTGAAGGTAATTTGGTAGCCGAAGCGCAATCGAGAACCAATTTGCGCTATAACGGGTATAATCTGGAGATTGATGGGGGTACTGCGTATTGGAATGGGAAAAACCTCGCCAATCATGTGGTTGCTTCGGGTGTTTATTTGGTTATGCTTTCAGATTTGGACACCTTCGAAACACGGGTTTTAAAATTAATGGTGGTAAGATAATGGTCGTCTCAACCCATGCTATTGTGCTTTCAAAATTAAGATATCGTGATAATGATTTAATTGTGAAGTGTTACACAGAGCATTATGGTATTCTTGGTTTTTTATTAAGAGGCGTTTTAAAAAGCAAAAAAGGACTTACAAAAACAGCCTATTTCGAATTATTATCTCAGTTGGAATTAGTCATTGTGTATCATCCAAACAGGTCTCTGCATACAATAAAGGAGGCTAAATTGAATTATGTTTATAGCAGTTTGCATTCCAATGTCTTAAAAAGTTCCGTGGTCATGTTTTTGGCCGAAATACTTTCAAACACCTTAAAAGAGGAAGAACAGAACAACGCACTTTTTGGTTATATAGAAACCACATTACTGTGGTTGGATGCACATACTGAATGTGCAAACTTTCACTTGCTTTTTCTACTTAAATTAACAAAGTACTTGGGGTTTTATCCCGAAAACATGCCGTTAGAGCATCAGTATTTTAGTTTACAAGATGGTAAATTTGAAACTAATCCTTCGGGAAAACATACTGTTTCAGGGGATAATTTTAATCTGTTAAAGCAATTGCTCAACACAAAATTCGATACATTGTCCCAATTAAATATAAAGGGCAAAGAACGAAAAGCCTTTTTGAACATGATACTAGTGTATTATGAATTGCATTTAGGCGCTTTTAAAAAACCAAGGTCATTGCAAATATTAAACGACGTTTTTAGTTGAAAACATGAAATTACATTCTACCGTTTTATTATTTTTTTTAGCAAGCATCGTACTGCAGGCACAACACGTTAAAGTCCTTCAAACAATTACTGAAGAACCGATTAGTGGTGTGCTAATTTATAATGTTGATAAGTCAAAAAGTGTCGTCACAAATTTGAATGGTGAGGCCTCTTTGGAATTGTTTTCGTCGAACGAAATAGTATATTTCCAACATGTCTCGTATGTCATTAAAAAGCTTGAAAAAGCACAAATTGAAAAATCGAAGGTGGTGTATTTAGATATCGACACACAAGATTTAAATGAGATTGTCATATCAGCCTCAAATTTTGAACAGCAAAAAAAGGATATTCCCCAAAAAATAATCGGTGTTAATGCTAAAAACGTCCAATTTGTCAATCCTCAAACAAGTGCCGATTTATTGGAAACCACGGGTCAAGTATATATTCAAAAAAGTCAACTTGGTGGAGGAAGCCCCATGATACGTGGGTTTTCGACAAACAGATTGCTCATAACCGTTGATGGAGTAAGAATGAACAATGCTATTTTTAGAGGAGGGAATTTGCAAAATGTAATATCTATCGATCCTTTTTCCTTAAAAAATGTTGAGGTTACTTTAGGCTCTGGGTCTATTATATATGGCAGTGATGCTATTGGAGGCGTGATGGGTTTTTATACCCAAAAACCCAAACTGTCTTATACCGATTCTTTAGAAATTCATTCAAATAGTATGGTAAGATATGCAACGGCAAGTGACGAGAAAACAGGACATTTTGATATTAATTTCGGACTAAAAAAATGGGCTTTTTTAACCAATGCCAGTTATAGCAGTTTTAATGATTTAAGAATGGGCAGCCAGGGGCCGAAGGATTATTTAAGGAATGACTATGTCGCCCGAATAAATGATGTGGACGTCATGGTGCAAAATAAGAACCCATTAGTGCAAAAGCAATCTGGTTATAACCAATACAACATTATGCAAAAAGTACGGTTTGAACCTTATAATAGTTTAAGTTTTGATTTGGGATTGTATTATACCACAACATCCAATGTGCCTCGATACGACAGATTACTTCGTTACAAAGGGTCTAATTTACGTTCTGCAGAGTGGTATTACGGGCCACAACAATGGTTTATGGCCAACGCACAAATAACCAAATTTAGCAGTCTTTCAAACTTATATGATAAAGCTAAAGTAACCATGGCATATCAAAATTTTCAAGAGAGCAGAGTTGATAGGAATTTTCAATCTACTATGAGAAACATACGAGAGGAAGCGGTGGATGCGTATTCATTTAATTTAGATTTAGAAAAAAAGTTAAGTGCAAACACCCATTTTTTCTATGGTTTGGAATATATATATAATAACGTGATGTCTCATGGTGATGAAGAGGATATTAGTACGAATATAACAACCCCCACGGTTTCGAGATATCCTAATGGTGCTAGTTGGCAATCGGCGGCAATATATTCCAGTATTAAATATAAACCAAACACAAAATTTGTCTTTCAAACGGGGTTACGGTTTAACCATATTGTTTCAAAGGCGAGTTTTAAGGAGAATAATGTGTATTTAAATTTACCATTTCAATCTTCAAAGAATATAGCTGGTGCCTTAACCGGAACCTCTGGAATTAGTTGGTCACCAAACCAAACCTTGCAATGGAAATTTAATGTATCGTCGGCCTTTAGAGCGCCAAATATTGATGATCTTGGGAAGGTGTTCGACTCAGAACCAGGATCGGTAGTGGTTCCAAATCAAAATTTAAAACCAGAATATGCCTATGGGGGCGATTTAGGGCTGAAACTTACTTTTGACGATGCGCTAATCTTTGATTTCAGTACGTATTATACCTATTTGGATAATGCGCTGGTGCGCAGAGATTATACGTTAAACGGGGCTAATAAAATTATATATGATGGCGAATTGAGTACGGTCCAAGCGATACAAAATGCCTCAAAAGCACGGATTCATGGCTTTGAGGCGGGCATGGAATTAAACATAAACAAACGTTTAAAACTAACGTCGCAATACAGTGTTATTGGTGGCACAGAACAAGATGATTCTGGTAACGAAACACCCTTGCGACATGCCGCTCCAAATTTCGGGAATACGCATGTGGTCTGGAATGCAAACGCTTTTAAAATCGATCTATTTGCCACTTATAATAGTGAATTATCTTTTAATCAATTGGCGCCTTCCGAAATTGAAAAAGATTATATCTATGCCTTGGACAATAATGGGAATCCGTATGCACCATCCTGGGTTACTTTAAATCTTAGAACACAGTATCAAATAAACCAAGCCACTACTATTACGGCAAGTTTAGAAAACATTACAGACCAGCGCTATAAAACCTATTCCTCGGGTATTGCGGCCGCCGGCAGAAATTTCATACTCGCCTTAACATATAGTTTATAAGCAAAAAAAGCAGCGACCTAATAAGGTTGCTGCCATAAAGGAACAAGAAAACAAATTACCTTATTACTGATTTTTTAGTAAAAATAATCCCGTTGGACAATTCGATTTGTGAGAGAAATACAGAATTGTTCAATTTTGGAAGGTTGTAGGTTTCTTCATTTTTATCACCTTTTAATTGATAAAGCATTTGTCCTTGTAAATCGTAAATAACAATCGTTTTAATAATATTGTTACTCGCCACTTTAAAAGTGATATCGTTTTGACTGTTTTGGAAAACTTTTACAGTATTAGCCTCCATTGTTGTTGTTTCTGTTGATAAAGTGGCGCTTTTAAATACAATTTCGAAACGATCATTAAACTCGCCAACTTCCGATGTAAATGTATAATCATTTGTAGATAAATCGTTGATGGTATTAAGTACCTTATCTTTTAGATAAATGGTGTTTCCATTTAAAAAATCACCTTTTAATTGAGCAATCGAAATGGTGTATAGGGTTGCTTCAGTAATTTTTGTTTTAAACCCAAGTGTAATCACCTCATCTAAAGATAAACTGTTAACATCTTTCCCTTGAATAACAAACCGTTTAGAGGAGTTTTCGATAGTGGTGTACAATAAAGACGCTTCGCCCGATTCTAATTTTGGAGCATCAAATAACAAGCCATCATTGGCATTGGTTGCACCATCCACATAGCCCACTAATAGTTGACTGAACACACCGTTATCAGAGGTTAAATTCAACCATAGTTTGTTTGAATTGGTAGTGCTAGTCGTGTTTTTAGTAGTTGATGTTTTAAAAAACCGTGAATTGTCTGTGGTCCCTTTTACACGCATACTATTAGTAAAGCTTGCGGTACCATTTGTTTTTGCGGTTGCAAAAAACCCTTGTCCTGAAGGAACAAATTCATTAGGAATAACCCCACTTGCACCTGCAACACCCGCACCCATACCCACTGAATAGGTTGCGTAATCGTTTTGACTGAATTTTCCGTTACCGTTTGCAGGCGTTGCTTGCGACCAAAAGTAGGCCACACCTTCTATAACCGTACTGTTAGCGTTATAAAAATCGTTATAATCAATGGCAGAAGCATAAGGGTTTCCAAGTAAATTTGGATGATCGGCCGAAGTGACATCACCCGTGTAAGCGATTGGCGTTGTAATAGTTCCTGTATTAAAAGTTCCCACAAAAGACACATAGTCCGGTCCCGGAAATGTAGAGGACGACGAAGAGGTTGCCGCGTAACCAACCCCAGGGGTCATGGTACTACTACCATTGGCTATGGTCCAGTCATTATAATCATCATCAAATCCGTCATTATCCGCATCTAAAAAATTAGCGGCGTTAAAAAAGAATCGTCTGCTTGAAGCTACATTGGGGAAGGCGCTTGCAACGGTCATATTAGATACTGGTGAACCCCAGTACGTATAATAATACCAAGCATTTTTATTGGCCGTTGTTTTATTAACCGTTCCAGTTCCAGTAAACGTGGCAGTATCATTTATTTGTACAAAGGCACCTTTGGTTTCTACAATTAAGTTACCATTTACAGTCACATTGTTAGCAACTTCAACGTAGGTTTCATTGTCAACTGTTAATGTATAACCGCTCTTAACAATTAATTTTGAAGCACTAAAACTTCCTTGTGCAGATGTATTATAATCAGCATCAATAACCGTTTTCACAGATACGCTAGGTTGAACGCCATTTACCCATACAGCGTTATTCCATAATGCGTATTGGGAGATGGTTCCAGTAAAAGCGAAATCATCAATACCAAACTCTGCATTTTTCCTATTCCCTCCCCAAGCATATATTCTAAAAGTAATAGGATTGGATACACCTTGATAAGATGATGAAGTTAAAACAATAGTAGCACCGTTAGCATTTGGAGTAGCAATGTTTGTTGTAAAATTATCCAAACTAGTTCTTACAACAATATTGCCAATATTGTCACCGCTACTTACTGCAGATGTATAAGTGAAACCAGTAAAATTAATTTCGTATCCTAGATTAGCTGTAAGAGTAAATTCGTAATAATCATTGGCATCAAAACTAGGTGAATCCCAACTTTTAGCATTATACATCCCATTTTTATTTTTGGCATTAACACCAGAACCGCGGCTTATACCAGAAACGGTTATATTAGAATCAAAAACTTGATTGGTTGTATATGGATTAAAATTTTGAGCATTATTGGTTGTAATATCATTTTTAAAAAGATTATTGCCTCCTGTTATTTGTTCCTCTCCTGTTACCTTAACATTATCGAAATAGTGAGAGTTCCATCCATCATTCCTTAATTTTACAATAATAACTAAACTTGAGTTTCCATTATTTGTAAGATTACTTAGTGAAATGCTAGTCGTATCAAAATCATCAGAAATTGATTGTATTAAAACTTCACTTCCTCCATCAAGAGTATAATATACTTTAATATAATCACTACCACTTAAATTTCCTGTTTCACTAGCGTCTAACGAAATATTTAAATTTGTGTAATTGGTAATATCAATTGACGCACTTGTCCAAACATCTTCTCCAAGAGAAAGAAACGATCTCATTTGATTGTTGTTTACATCAAAAGGACTCCACCAAGACGAATCAACATTGTTAGATGACCAATTTGAAGTAGAGGTTGTACCATTGGAAACAGAGAACGTTTCATTATACAGGGGCGTTTGTGCACTAACCAGTGTCATACCAAATATCAATAAGATGGTAATAACTAATAGAATTAATTTGTTGAATGTAATGTTACGT
>CAXBHA010000072.1:0-8541 GCA_963974955.1 uncultured Yeosuana sp.
CCTATAATCAATGCGGTTTATGAGATTTTATATGAAGGTAAAGACCCAAAAAAGACTTTTAAGAAATTAACTGATAAATTAAATTAGTTTTTATCTCTAATCATTGTCAATACCATTTTAAAACGTTCAATAGCTTTTAATGCGTGAGGAATATTTGCAGGCATGATGATAGTTTCATTTGCATCAAGAATATTCGATTTGCCATCAATAATAATATCTGCTTTCCCATCAACAATATAAACAACAGCGTCAAATGGTGTTGTGTGTTCACTTAATCCTTCACCTTTATCAAAAGCAAATAGCGAGATATTTCCCGTTTCTTTTTTTAATATGTGCTTGCTTACTACTGCTTTTTCGTTGTAGTTTATACTGTTGTTAAAAGAGAATTTCACTCCTTTTTCAAATTCGTTATTCGCCATTTTATAATTCGATTTAAATGTTATATTCTTTATGGAATCCATATCGTAATACGGAAAGATAATGTTTATTTAACCAAAATACCTTTAACTTCCATTAAAGGAATGGGTTGTAATGCTTTTTGGTTAATGGTGTTTTTTCTGAATAAATATATTTTATCAAACATTTTGTTCCCCTCAAAAAAAGTCACTTTAAACTCATTGTTAAGTTGCAATACGTCGTCTTGCATCAGTTCTATTTTTGCGTAGCTTTTAGCTGGAAGTTTACCTAGCTTATGGCGCATGGTAGAGGTTACTTGATCTTCTGTATAGCCTTTTGAAGCTATTAAAACCGTATCTAACTCCACATTTTTGTCATTAATTAGATAGGCGTTCCAGTCATTGGTTTTATACACATCATTGTATTCGTGAACAACAGCTACATATACCTTTTCAACTTTTGGGATTGAGATATCTTTTTTCATAGTTAATCTCTTTAATTAATACTCAAAAATAGGTATTTTAGTAGTACAAAAACTAAATTAACAAAGAGTATTTAGTTATAATAAAACCGTTAACTTCGTTACCTTACTTATAATTATTGTTTTGACCCGTTTCATCAAAATATTACAACTTTCAATATAAATTTATCAGTGATGAGTGAGCAAAAAAAAATTAATGAGCTTTTAAATAAATTGGAGTTACTTCTGAAAAAACAAGAAGCATTTTCTAAAGAAGTAAGCGACATTAAACAAGAAATAAGTCGTCTTAAAACAACCATATTTAAAGATAGTGAACACCCCGAAGTTCTTGAAGAACCTGTGCTTACAGAAACCAAAGAAGCTGAAAAAAAGGTGTTCACTCCCAAACAACCAAAAACAACCACCGCCACTGTAAACGGATTTTATAGGGATGTGTATCATCGTGGAATAGGTGGTGTATGTTCTGGGTTTGGAAATTATTTGGGAATAAATAGATATGTGGTTCGCTTTTTTTGGATACTCATGACATTGTTTTTTGGTGTTGGCTTTTTTCTGTACATCATCTTATGGCTTGCCGTCCCAAAAATAAAACAGGCAGGGCTCTATCAAAGACCGACACCTGCAAAACCATTGGAACGACCCGAAGAACCCCAATCTGAAGCAACTTCTACCGCACAAAATAAACCTATAGAAATAAGCAACGATCTTGAAAAATTTATAGGCGAAAATCTTATAAATAAAATTGGCATTGCCATTTTAGTTATTGGTGTTGCCATTGGCGCTAAATACTCTATAGAAAACAACCTTATTAATCCTATAACCAGAATTGTTTTAGGGTATCTCGTCGGGCTTGGATTATTAGGCTTTGGATTGAAACTAAAAGAAAAATATGAAAACTTTAGCGCTGTATTAGTGAGTGGCGCTATGGCGATTATGTATTTTATCACCTATGCAGCTTATGGTTATTATAACTTAATGCCTCAAGGTCTTTCGTTTTTTCTCATGTTTGTCTTTACCGCTTTTACTGTTTTTGCCGCGTTAAAATATAACAACCAAATCATTGCGAATATTGGTTTGGTTGGTGCTTATGCCATTCCGTTTATATTAAGTGATCATTCAGGAAATATTGCAGTGCTTTTTACCTACATGAGTATTATAAATATTGGAATCTTACTTATTGCATTTAAAAAATATTGGAAATGGCTTTACTATGCATCGTTTATTTTTACATGGCTTATTTATTTTAGTTGGTTTCAGGATAATTACAATCAAACGGAACACTTTATTTTAGCCTTAGGTTTTCTCACATTGTTTTTTGTAACATTCTACATCACGTTTTTAGCTTATAAACTAATTAAAAAAGAAATTTTTACATCTATAGATATTATATTATTACTAACTAATTCATTTGTTTTTTACGGTATTGGATATGCACTTTTAAACGAGCTTGAATCCACAAAAAATTTGTTGGGGTTATTCACCTTATGCAATGGTGTATTGCATTTTATTGTAAGTGTGATCATCTACAAACTAAAACTTGCGGATAGAAATTTGTTTTACCTTGTTTCGGGATTAGTATTAGTCTTTATTACCATTGCCATACCCGTTCAATTAGATGGCAATTGGGTCACCTTATTGTGGGTTGGTGAAGCCGCTTTATTATTCTGGATTGGAAGAACTAAAGGCATTCCGGTTTACGAATACTTATCGTATCCTTTAATGATTATGGCAACGTTGAGTTTGTACCAAGATTGGACGGTCACTTATTTTAATAATTTCTTATCTACTTCATCAACTCAATTAACTCCCATATTTAATGTTCAATTTTTAAGCTCCCTTATGTTTGTTGCTGGTTTAGTTTTTATTTATGTATTACACAATAATAAAAATTATATGCCGCCGGTTAAATCGAATAAAGATTTTCAAAAGTTGATAACTTTTTTAATTCCAGTAATAGTTTTAAGTAGCATATATATGGGGATATTTCTAGAAATCGAACACTATTTCAAATCACTTTATATAGATTCTCATTTAGTAATTAGCGACTATCAACATTATTATAATCGCGATATTTTAAAATTTAAAACAATTTACCTATTACTTTATACCTTGTTATTTTTATTCATAGTATCATTTGTTAACCTAAAAAAACTTAAAAGGAAATCTTTAGGCGTCATCAATCTTGTACTTAATGCATTAAGTATTATTTTCTTTTTAATGCTTGGGTTATATACGTTAAGTCTGTTACGGGAAAGTTACCTTGACCAAAGCACTATTTCCTATTATCAAGTTGGCATTTTTCATATCCTTATCAGATATATTTCGTTTGTTTTTGTGGCCTTAATTATTTATGCCAGTTATCTCTGTATTAAAGCTACGTTCATGCAAATTTCAAATACAAAGCCATTTGGCATTTTATTTAATGGTATTATTTTATGGGTTTTAAGCAGTGAACTTATAAATATCATGGATCTTTCGGGTTCTACACAATCGTATAAGCTTGGATTAAGTATTCTTTGGGGTGTTTATTCGTTAGTAATGATTGCATGGGGTATTTGGAAACGACAAAAACATCTACGCATTGGTGCCATTGTCTTGTTTTCAATGACCTTAATTAAGCTTTTCTTTTATGATATTGCTCATTTAGGAGCACTTTCAAAAACCATTGTCTTTGTTTCTTTAGGTGTTTTATTATTAATCATTTCATTTTTATACAATAAATTTAAATCGCAAATTTCAGATGATTTTGAAAACTAAAATCTTTACATTCTTTTTAATAGGTGTCTTTGTGTATGCGAACGCACAAATGCAGGACTATAGCTATAAACGAGAGTTATTTGGTGTCACCAATGTATGGCATAAAGTGAATTTACCAGAAGGTCTTTACAAAAATGCGTCACCCAATTTATCAGACCTAAGAGTGTTTGGAGTAACAGCAACACAAGATACGATTGAAGCCTCCTATTTATTGAATCTTAAAAGCGAAAAAACAGAAAGCACCAAAATAAATTTTAAACTACTTAATACGTCAAAAAATGAAAATGGGTATTATTTTACCTTGGAAGTTCCTTCAGAAGACCCTATAAACCAATTACAATTAGATTTTAAACTGTTTAATTTTGATTGGCGTGTGGCATTGGAAGGAAGCCAAAACCAAATTGACTGGTTTACTATTGTTGATGACTACCGTATTTTATCCATAAAAAATGCCGAAACCTTTTATCAATATACCAATATCACCTTCCAAAATTCAAAATATCGTTTTTTTAGATTACTTGTAAAAACGAATGAAGATCCTGGATTACGCAACGTTAAGGCGTTTTTTAACCGTATTTATGATGGTGTTTACAATCAATATTCGGTTACGTCTATTTCCACTAAACAAAACAGTTCCAATCAAAGTACCGAGCTTAACATCAGTCTAAAAAATAAAGTACCCGTTAGTTATTTAAACATACATGTAAACAACCCATTTGACTATTACAGACCTGTTACAATACAATATGTTTCAGATAGTGTTAAATCTCAAAAAGGGTACATTTATAATTATAGAACCTTAACGCAAGGAACACTTAACTCGATTGAAACAAATGAATTTAAATTTAAACCAACGGTTTTAAAAAAACTAAAAATCACGATCAATAATCAAGACAATCAGCCATTAATAATTGATTCTGTTTCTGTTAAAGGCTATGTTTATGACTTAATAGTGCGATTTACCCAGCCAGCAACCTATTATTTAACCTACGGGAATCCCTCTGCTTTTAGACCAAATTACGACATTGAGCAGTTTGCAACAAAAATACCAGATAATTTAGTGTCTTTAAAATTAGGTGACGAGCAGCATATTGAAAGGGAACCTTCGAAAAAGACAACCCCATTGTTTGAAAACAAGCTTTGGCTGTGGGGATTAATTATACTCATGGTATTACTTCTTGGAGGGTTTACATTAAAAATGATGCGGGTAAAATAACACATGGCTCTTAAAAATAAAGCAGACTTACTTTGTAAGAAAAATTAACTAATTTAGTTTGTCCTGATAGCTACTGGACTGATATAAAGCATTAAAACGATTCATATCATTATAGTTGCCCACAATTTGAACGCAACCTTTTGAATAAAAATTCATCTTAAAATAAAAAGATAGAAATTATGAAAAATGTCTTAAAATATGAATTAATACTTGTGATTTTTATTGTGTTATTTGGATGCAATAATGATGACGAGTTGAATACAGAGCAATCAATTATTGGAACTTGGCAATTAATTGAAATTTATAGTGACCCTGGAGATGGTTCGGGAGACTGGAGTTTTGTCGAAAACGGATATAAATACGTTTTCACCTCTGACAATCAATTTACTTCAAATCGATTCCCTGAATGTGATAATGGAATTTACTCATTGAACTCAAATCAATTGATTTTAGACTTTGGATGCGACGGATTTACGGCTGGAATTGAAAATCCAGAAGGAACTTTCATTGAGCAAATCTCATTCGAATCTAATAATCTGATTTTGAATCCGACATACTTAATTTGTGTAGAAGGCTGTGGATGGAAATTTAAAAAGCTAAAATAAAAGAATAAAAACTGTGGCAACACCGATTCCTATAGTCATTGCTTCTGACTTTCCTCTCGGAAAATCCTTGCATTTTTGCTATCTTCGGTTTACGGTGGAAAATCCTCGCGGATTTTCACGCAACGAAACCATAGCCAAACACATTGTAGCATTTAAGACTGAAACTTAGCATTTAATTCTTCAACAATTATTTCTATCTTTTTGTTTTTAGCTGCTTGCTCTAAATAAATGGCTGGCTTTTGCCTAACCTTACAATCTTCAATAGCGCAACGTTCGCAGGTTACCCCAACGTTTTGAGTTTCAATTTTCGAGTCTGTTAAAAAATTGATTTTTCGTTGTAACTGTTTATTAATAAGCAGCCCAACACTAATACTTCGGTAATGATTGTCTTTAAAAGGATCTTTTGTTGCAGAAGCCAATACCAAATACTTCATACCATCATCTTGGTAATTAGAAATTTGGATATCGAATTCATGTTCCTTCTTACTTTTGCTTATATCTTTCAACATCTTTAGAGACACCCAGCGTCTGCAATAATGCTCATCGGTTTCGTTTGCATGAGGAGAATGATGATGAGATAGATGCAACTCTTTTTTAAGATAAAATTTGTCGCTTTTAGCCTTATGTGTAAATCTTAAAAAGAATAGGTTTTGAATATTAAATTCTTTTGGCAAAATATTCGTTAAACGTTGATAAAAAGATTCCGGAGACGCATTAAAGTGCTCTATCGCTTTTAAAAACAACCCTTTGTCAAAAATATCTTTTTCAAAAATTTCATTTAATTGTACTTTAATTTTAGCATTTGGTATAATTAGGGCACCGGCAAAATAGGATGCATAAAAATTGTTTAATACATGATCAAAAGTGCTAAATTTAATCCATGGAAATGTGTATAAACGTTCTTTTATTTCTAAAAAATTATAAGCCAATTCTTTGGCATAAATAAAAGTGCGTTGCGCTTCATCAATCTCATTTGCCAACAAAAGTGTTTTGGTTTTAGGAACGAAAACAGACCTCAAATTCCCTAAAGCCTCAAACTTGTCCAATTCGTTTTCAACAATGACATACCCAAACTCTTCCATTAAGATGTCTTCCAAATCCTTAGAAGTAATGGGTAGGTTTAAATTAATTTGATAGGCCTTGGCAAATTTTAAAACGCCTTGTTCTAAATCCTCAAAATAATTATTATTCGCTTCTTGGAAAGAACGTACAGAAGCTAGGAAAAAACTCTCTCTGCTAAAATTATAGTTTTGTGCAATTTCAATAATGGTACTAATAAATGCAGTTACTTTCGCAGGAGCATTCGCAACTATATCTATTAAGTTGCTTTCTTTTATTCCAAAGAGCCCTAAGGGGATTTCCTTTAATATTTTAGAGCGGAGCAAATCGCCTATAGGGGCCAAATTCTTGTCTAATTTTAAAGACACCATTTGGTCATAAGGGACATCCAATTTCTCTGAAAGGATTGCAATTTTATCTGGTTTTGGATATTTTTTTCCGTTTTCAATTTCATTTAAATACGACTTTGACAACCCTGAGAGCTTAGTTAAGCCAAATAATGATAAATTCTTTTCAGTCCGTATCTGCTTTAGCTTTAACCCAAATATAAGTTTAATATAATCTTCTTCCATAGAAGCAAATATAAGTTTTTTTGCGAACATAACTATTAAGCGAATAATATTATTTAGCGAACGTTCGCTTGTTTTTGTAAAATATTTGTTTTAATATTGTCCTATAAAAATATAAGCACTATGGAATCCACACTTTTAAAATTGGCAAAATTTAATTTCTCTAGAGGCATTAATAATTACTATCCGGAAATTCTAACTGATGAAGCATCAGCTTTTATTGTTGCACTTCACGAAAATTTTAATGCAGAAAGACTATCTCTTTTAGAAAGACGCGTAAGTCAGCAGAAGGTTTTTGATGAAGGTAAATTTCCAGAATTTCCAAGAGAGACCAAAGATATTAGAAATAATGAATGGACAGCGGGTAACATTCCGCATGACTTACAAGATAGACGTGTAGAGATTACAGGTCCAGTAGACAGAAAAATGATTATCAATGCTTTAAATTCTGGAGCCAAAACATTTATGGCAGATTTAGAAGACAGCAATGCCCCTACTTGGAAAAATACTATGGAAGGACAGCAAAACTTAATAGACGCTAATAAAAAAACAATTTCTTTAGTCGATACAAAACGTAATAAATCGTATACATTAAACCAAGAAACCGCTGTTTTATTGGTCAGGCCAAGAGGTTTGCACTTAAACGAAAGACACATTATAATTAATAATGAAGAAACCTCAGGTAGTTTGGTTGATTTTGGTTTATACGTGTTTCACAATACAAAAACCTTATTAAGCAATAATACTGCTCCTTATTTTTATCTTCCAAAATTAGAACATTATTTAGAAGCACGTTGGTGGGATGATGTTTTCACGTTTGCTCAAGAATATTTAGAGGTTCCAAAAGGAACGTTCAAAGCAACTGTTTTAGTAGAAACTATTACTGCAAGTTTTCAGTTAGATGAAATAATTTACGAGCTTAAAGACCATATTGTTGGTTTAAATTGCGGACGTTGGGATTATATTTTCTCTTATATCAAAAAATTTAGAAACCATCCAAATTTTGTGGTTCCAAATCGTGATCAAGTAACCATGACCACGCCATTTATGGATGCATATTCAAAACTGGTTATTCAGCGATGTCATAAACGTGGTATTCTTGCTATTGGGGGTATGGCGGCACAAATTCCAATAAAAAATAACGAAACAACTAATGCTATTGCACTAGAAAAAGTTAGAAAAGATAAAGAGCGTGAAGTTAAAAACGGACATGATGGCACTTGGGTTGCACATCCGGATTTAGTAGTAGTTGCTATGAGCGAATTTAATAAACACATGCCATCACCTAACCAATTACATGTAACACGAAACGATGTAAACATAACAGAACAAGATTTGGTTGAAATACCTAAAGGCACTGTTACAGAGGCAGGAATAAGAAAAAATATTAATGTTGGCATTTTATATACCGAATCTTGGTTAAGAGGTCATGGCGCTGTGGCCCTTTATAACTTAATG